>JAOAIT010000011.1 GCA_026414565.1 Verrucomicrobiia bacterium | reverse complement strand
GACGCTTCGGCGCTGTTCATCTGCCAGGGAGGGAAGATCTACGCCAATGGGACGCCCTCGCAGCCGATTATCTTCACGGCGGAGGAGGACGATGTGAACGATCCGGATGATTTGGGGATTTATGACCGGGGCAAGTGGGGTGGGGTGGTGATTTTTGGGCGGGCGCCGCTGAACATGGCGGCCGACAGCGCGGGCAACGCGGCCAATCCGAAGTACGAGGTGTACGAGGGGTTGTCGGACATTCAGATTAACGGGCAGTATGTGCACCGGTTTGGGGGGAATGATCCGGACGACAACTCGGGGGTGATGCGGTATGTGAGCATTCGGCACGGTGGGGTGAAGATATTGCCGAACAAGGAGATCAACGGGTTGTCCTTGGGCGGGGTGGGGCGCGGGACGACCATTGAGTATGTGGAGGTGTACGCGATAGCGGACGATGGGTTTGAGTTTTTCGGGGGGACGGTGAACACGAAGTACCTGGTGAGCGCGTTTTGCGATGACGATGCGTTTGACGCGGACATGGGGTACAACGGGAAGAACCAGTTTTGGCTGGCGATTCAGGAGCGTGGGGCGAAGGACAACGGGGCGGAGTTCAACGGGGAGATCAACGGGGCGGTGACGGGGAACGAGCGGCCGATAGCCAACTATGAGATATACAATGCGACGTGGATTGGGGCGGGGACGAACACGACGGGGAACCGGGGATTGCAGATTCGGGACTATGCGGCGCCGCGGATTTACAACAGCATTATAACGGAGTACGGCGGGCGTGGGGTGCGGATTGATGCGACGGCGGCGATCCATTTGACCAACGGGCTGCTGGATTTGCGGGACAACCTGTGGTGGAACTTTGCGACCAACGGGGTGCCGGTGCCGGTGGCGGAGACGGCGGCGGCGGAGCTGTTGTTCACGGATGCGAGCCGGAACAACGTGGTGACCAATCCCATGCTGCGGGGGATCAGCCGGACGAACGAGCCGGCGTTTGGGCTGGATCCGCGTCCGGCGGCGGGGAGTCCGGCGCTGACGAGCGCGCGGACGGCGCCCAATGACGGGTTCTACACGCCGGTGGCGTTCAAGGGCGCGTTTGGGGCCATCAACTGGGCGAGTGACTGGACCGCGTTGAACCGGTACGGGATTCTTACGGCGGCGGGGGGTGGCACGCCGCCGGCCATCGTGCCGGTGGTGATCCCGGCGGCGGCCAATCTGGCGGCCGGCAAACAAAACGGCAACCTCGTGATTGGGGTGAGCGGGTCACCCAACGGCCGTTATCAACTGCAAAGTGTGGAGCGGCTGGGCCAGACCTGGATGAATACGGGTACGCCGCTGGTGCTGGATGCGCAGGGGCGCGGCCAGTTGGTGTTGCCCATGGCGGGGAGTGGGCGGTTCTACCGGCTGCAAAGCTTGAGCCAATAGTGAGGGGTGAGTTGGGCGATTAAACGCCCGCTGTAAAGCAAAACGCCGTGGGGCGAAACGTCCCACGGCGTTTTTGTTTTTGAAACCTTGGCGGCGGCTTGCCTTAAAGCTTGGTGATGGTCATGGCCAGCCCCAGTGCCATCAAGAAAAGCCAGGCCTCGGACTGCCGCAACAGCGTGCCCCAGGTGGGTGGCGGGGGCGCCTGATACTTGGGAGACCAGGCCGGCTCCACGTCGCGCTGGTTGTGCAGGTAAATCATCCAGCCGAAGATGACCCCCGACAAGATCATCGTATAGAATATGACTTTATCCATAAGCCTGCGCCTTTCCCGCCGCCTTGTTACGGCAGCGTCATTGACCCGTCACCTGAATGTAACATATTGCAAGGGGGCGGGCAGGGAAAAGTGTATCACCTTGCGGCCATTTTGCCGGTTTGCGGGTGGGAGGGAGGAAGGTCTGGAGGGGAGGTGGGCAACAACGTTTGCATCTTGGCGTTGCCTCCGCAAGGAGGCCCTGCCTAACATCTACTCCCATGAGCGCCACCCCACAACGCGCCCGACGGCCCGCCCGGCCTGCTCCGGCTTCCCGCCGGGGTCTGCCGGGGTGGGTGGTGGGCGGGTTGTGCGGGCTGGTGGTGGCGGCGGCGGTGGTGGGGTGGTGGCTGCGGAAGCCGGGCGCGGCGCCAGTTGTTCAGGCTCCGGCCGGGGCCTTGGCCGGAGGCGCGGCCGGCGCGGGCACCAACAAACCCACCTTTTTTGAGCTGGTGCCGGAGCAGGAGGTGTTTGCGCAATATGGCGGCTCGGCAAGCTGCCGGGAATGTCACGAGGAGGCGTATGAGCAGTGGCGGCAGTCCCACCATGCGCTGGCGGAGCGGCCGATGGATGCGGCGGTGGACCGTTCGGCCTTTGAGCCGCCGCGGGCGTTCAAGCACGGCACGCAATTCACCGGGGTGCGGTATGAGCAGGGCCGATTCGAAGTGCGCACGCCCGGCCCGACGAATCACGGGCCGTTTGTGGTGGAGCGGGTGATTGGGCATCTGCCGCTGCGGCAATATCTGACGCCCTTCCCGGGGGGGCGTTGGCAGACGCTGGAGGCCTCCTATGATCCGGTGACCAACGAGTGGTTTAATGTGTTTGGGGAGGAGGATCGCCAGCCGGGGGAGTGGGGGCACTGGTCGGGGCGGGGCATGAATTGGAACAGCATGTGCGCGGGCTGTCACAACACGCGGTTGCGCAAGAATTACGACGCCCGCACCGATGCATATCGCACGACGATGGCGGAGATGGGCGTGGGGTGCGAGGCCTGCCACGGCCCGCTGAAAGCCCACAATGAATGGCAATATAAAAATAAAGGCTCGGGGCTGCCGGATCCCACCCTGCGCAAGCCCACCCGGCAGCAGATGTTGCACACGTGCGCTTTTTGCCATGCGCGCCGGATGGATCTCACCGGCGACTTCAAGCCGGGGGATCATTTCTGGGATCATTTCATGCTGCAGATGGTGGATGGGAGCGATTTGTTTCATGCCGATGGCCAGATTCGGGATGAGGACTACGAGTTTGCGCCCTTCCTGGGCAGCCGGATGCACGCGCAGGGGGGCGTGACCTGCGCCGACTGTCATCATCCGCACACCATGAAGCCGCTGCTGCCGGGCAACCTGCTGTGCGCCCGTTGTCATGAGGGCGCGCACACCAACGCGCCGATCATTGATCCGGTGAAGCACAGTTTTCACAAGGTGTTCAATCCGTTTGTGAACACCAACGGCGAGCTGGTGGAGGTGGATTTGAACACCACCGATTTCAAAAACATCAAGGAAACGGGCGGGCAGTGTGTGAACTGCCACATGCCGCAGACGCCCTTCATGCAGCGCCATTGGCGCCATGATCATGGCTGGACCATCCCGGATCCGTGGCTGACCAAACAGTTTGGCATCCCCAACGCCTGCAACCGCTGCCACACCACCAACACGGTGGACTGGGCCATGGAATGGGTGGACAAGTGGTACGGCGAGAAAATGAACCGCCCCTACCGGCAGCGCGCGCAAACCATCGCCCGTGCCCGGCGTGGCGATCCGGCGGCGCGCGGGCCGTTGCTGGAGATGCTCCGCCGCGATCCCATTCCCTACTGGCGGGCGGCGGCGGCGAATTTGCTGGAGCCGTGGCTGCAGGAGGCGGAGGTCACCGCCGCCCTGGTCAGGCAACTGGCCGACACGAACGAGCTGGTGCGCGCGCATGTGGCGCAGGCGCTGGGGGGCTTGACACGCAACGGCGAGCGGGCGCCGCCGGCGGTGGAGCAGGCGTTGCGGGCGGCGCTGCAGGACCCCATCCGGGCGGTGCGCTTCCAGGCGGCGACGGCGCTGCGGGGGCAACTGGCGCCACAGGCGCCGGTGACCCGGGAGTATTTGCACGCCTTGGAACTAAACGCCGATCAACCGGCGGGCCAGATGCAACTGGGGCTGTATTATCTGGCGCGGAACGAGGGCGCGCAGGCGGCGTCGCATTTTCAGCGGGCTGTGGCGTGGGATCCGCGCTCGGCGGCGATCCGGCATGAGTACGCGGTGATTTTGAGCCAGGCCGGCCAGATTCAGGAGGCGGTGCGGCAACTGCGGGAGGCGGTGCGGCTGGCCCCGCAGGAGGCGGAGATGCATTACAAACTGGCCCTGGCCTTGAACGAGGCCAATGATCTGCCCGGTTGCGCGGCCGCGCTGGAGCAGGCGGTGCGGCTGGATCCCAACCATCATCGGGCATGGTACAATCTGGGGCTGGCCCGCAATGGGCTGGGCGATCCGGCCGGGGCGGTGGAGGCCCTGCGCCGGGCGGAGGCGTTGGCGCCGGGCGAGGCGCGGATTCCCTACGCGGCGGCCACCGTCTTTGCGCGCATGGGCCGGCTGCCCGAGGCCCGCGCCGCGGCGCGGCGGGCACTGGCCATCAACCCCGGAGATCCGGAGATGCTGCGGCTGGTGCAGTATTTGGAGGGGCAGCGGCCAGCCCCGGCCCCGGGCCAATAAAAACGGCCGGGCCTGTGCGCCCGGCCGTCTGGGTCAAGAGAGGTTTCCCGGCAGGGATTGGCCCCCTCAGATGAATTCGTTGATGAGGTTTTCCAGGTATTCCTGGCGGCCGCTGGCGTTGGGCGCGGCCTCGCCCTTCTTGAGCATGTAGGCCTCCAGCTCTTCGAAGCCGACTTCGCCTTTCTCGATTTTGGCGCCGATGCCGCTGTCCCAGGAGCTGTAGCGCTGTTGGACAAACTCGGCCAGCCGGCCGTCCTTGCGGATGGCCGCCGCGATTTTGAGGCCGCGGGCAAAGGCATCCATGCCGCCGATGTGGGCGTGGAAGAGGTCAATCGGCTCGAAGCTTTCGCGGCGGACCTTGGCGTCGAAATTCACGCCGCCGGTGGTGAAGCCGCCGTACTTGAGGATGGTGAGCATGATCTGGGTGGTGAGATACACGCTGGTGGGGAATTGGTCGGTGTCCCAGCCCAGCAGCTCGTCGCCGGTGTTGGCGTCAATGGAGCCGAGGGCGCCGGCGGCGCCGGCCACTTCCAGCTCGTGTTGCATGGTATGCCCGGCGAGGGTGGCGTGGTTGGTTTCGAGGTTCAATTTCAGATGATCCTTCAGGCCGTACTCGCGGAGGAAGTTGAGGCAGGCGGCGGCGTCGGAGTCATACTGGTGCTTGGTGGGTTCCTTGGGTTTGGGTTCGATGTAGAACTGGCCCTTGAATCCAATCTTCTTTTTGTAATCCACCGCCATGTGCAGGAATTTGGCCAGGTGCTCCAGCTCGCGTTTCAAGTCGGTGTTGTAGAGCGTGGAGTAGCCTTCGCGGCCGCCCCAGAACACGTAGCCGGCGCCGCCCAGCTCGTGGGTGACCTCGAGGCATTTCTTGACCTGGGCGGCGGCGTAGGCAAACACGTCCGCGTTGCAACTGGTGGCGGCGCCGTGGACGTAGCGGGGATGGGCGAAGAGGCAGGCCGTGCCCCAGAGCAGCTTGATGCCGGTGCGCTTCTGCTCCTCCTTGAGGACTTTGACGACGGCATCGAGATTCTTGTTGGTTTCGCGGAGGGTTTTGCCTTCGGGGGCCACGTCGCGATCGTGAAAGGCATAGAAGGGGGCCTGCAGTTTTTCCATGAACTCGAAGGCCACCCGGACGCGGCGTTTGGCGTTTTCCAGGGAGTCGGTGCCGTCATCCCAGGGGCGGATCATGGTGCCGGCGCCGAAGGGGTCCACCCCCCGCCCGCGGAAGGTGTGCCAGTACACCACCGAGAAGCGGAGATGTTCTTTCATCGTTTTGCCTTCCACCACTTCATCGGGATTATAATGCTTGAATGCGAGGGGGTTTTTGGATTGGGGGCCTTCGTATTCGATGCGCTTGATTTGGGGGAATGCAGCAGCAGCCATAGGGAATTTCGTTGGGTTGAGGTTGATTATTTTTTTTCTTGCACGGCCTCTTGCTAATGGAAAACCGCGGAGGGCGCAAGAGATTTGTGGGGGGGAGACCAACCGGAACCGGGAAATTTCGGGGGATCAAGGCCCGGCCACCAGTCCTGTAAAGCGGGAAACCAAAAGGCATGGGTGGCGCGCAGCTTATGCGTTGGTGGCGGGGGGTGGGGCCGGCGGGGCTGGAGGCGGTTAAAACTCTGATTGCTTTTTAGACGGTGGGCTGCTATTTGTTGGACATCCAGGCGATGTGGCGGTTGACGCAGCAGCGTCCTGGCGCGGAGCAAGCGAGCAAGCCGAAGCCAAAACACGAGCCAACGGTATGCCTTATTCAGCCGAAATCAGTCGTGCCAACCCCAGTGTGTTCATGTTTCTCATTGACCAGTCCGGCTCGATGGTGGAGCCGATTGCCGGCAGTGAGAACAAACGCAAGTGCGACAGTGTGGCCGACGCCATCAACCGCCTGCTGCACAACCTGATCATCAAATGCGCCCGGGGGGACGGGGTGCGCAATTTTTACGAGGTCTGCGTGATTGGCTATGGGGCGACGGTGGCGCCGGCGTTCAGCGGCCCGCTGGCGGGGCGGGATTTGGTGCCGTTGAGCGAGGTGGCGAGCTCCCCGGCCCGCATTGAGGAGCGGATTCGCAAGGTGGATGACGGCAGCGGGGGCATCATCGAGCAGAAGGTCAAGTTTCCCATCTGGTTCGAGCCGGTGGCCAAGGGGATCACGCCGATGGGCACGGCGTTGAGCATGGCGTGCAAGATTTTGCGGGAGTGGGTGCAGCGGCACATGGCGTCGTATCCGCCGATTGTCATCAACATCAGCGATGGCGAGGCCACCGACAGCGGGCCGGTGCCGCAGGCGCAGGAGCTGACCAGCCTGGCCACGGACGACGGCAACGTGCTGCTGTTGAACTGCCACATTTCCAGCCAGCCGGTGCAGCCGATCATTTTCCCGGAGTCGGACGCGGATTTGCCGGATGAATTCGCCAAGACCCTGTTCTCCATCTCCAGCGTGCTGCCGGCCAGCATGCGGGAGCTGGCCCTGGCCGAGGGTTTCAACCTGGGGCCGGAAGCGCGGGGCTTTGCGTTCAACGCGGACCTGGTGGAACTCATCCGCTTCCTGGACATCGGCACCCGCGGCAGCAACCTGCGCTAAACTACCGCCGCCTCGTGGTCCCCATTGTCACCGCCTTTCGCCTGCCCAAGCACGGCTATTCGATGGACGAATGCGATGACGCATTTGCGTATGAGCTGGGCTGCCTGCGTTTTGCCATAGCCGATGGCGCCACGGAGTCGGCGTTCAGCGATCGCTGGGCCCAGAGCCTGGTC
Source organism: Verrucomicrobiia bacterium (assembly GCA_026414565.1). NCBI lineage: Bacteria > Pseudomonadati > Verrucomicrobiota > Verrucomicrobiia > Verrucomicrobiia bacterium. Next base: position 30,061 of record JAOAIT010000011.1, on the reverse strand, counting down.
AAGGCCTACATCGCCGAGCCGCCCTTTGGCATGCCGCCCAGCGAGGACGCGATGATGCTGTGGATGCTGCCCCTGCAGCATGAATGGCGGCAGAGCATTGACTGGGGCAATCTGCCGTGGTACTGCCAGGAAAAAGCGGAGAATGGGGCGTTTGCGACGTTTCTGGCACTGGAATTTGCGGCGCACGGGACGGTGTGGGAAAAGATTGTGAGCCGCACCCTGCAGGGGGAGGAGCTGAAATGGAATGCCTTTGCGGTGGGGGACAGCAACCTCTTTCAGGTGCGGGAGGACCAGATGATTGCCACCTTCCCCGTGGCCCGCAGCGATGAATTCAGCAGCCGCCCCATCCTGCTGGCCAGCAATGAGAACCATAATTACTCGGCGTTGCGCGACATCAAGGCCGCCTCGGGCGGCGTCAAGGCGGGGGATCGTTTCTTTCTGGCCACCGATGCGCTGGCCAAGTGGTTCCTGGAGCGGCATGAAGCGGGGGAGAAACCGTGGGAGACGCTGCTGGCCCTGGAGAATGAGCAGCAGTTTGCCGAGCTGTCGGAGCGCCTGCGCAAGGAGCAGGGCGTGCGCAATGATGACATGACCCTGGTGGTCATCCGCTGGGAGAGTGAATCCTGAACCGCCTCGCCTCATGAACTGGCCCTCCCACACCGATTATCAGGACGCCATCCAGAATCCGCAGGTCTGCTTTCTGGAGGAGGAGCTCAAAACCGCCACGGTGGCGACGGACATGCTGGGGATGCCGCGGGTGATGTCGGGCAACTTTGCCAGCGTGTACGAGCTGACCACCGTCAACGGCAAGCATTACGCCATTCGCTGCTTTGTGCGGCAGGTGGCCAACCAGCAGGTGCGTTACAATCTGCTCACGCGGCATTTGCAGGCGGTGACGCTGCCGTGGCTGGTGGGATTTGAGTTTCAACTGCGGGGCATCCGGCTGCGCAACGAGCTGTATCCGATCGTGAAGATGGACTGGGTGGCCGGCACGCCCATGCACATGTACATCGAGGATCACGTGCAGGAGCCGGAAACCCTGTTGCGCCTGGCGGAGCAGTGGCGGGTGATGATGAAGGATTTGCGCGCCAATCAAATTGCGCATGGCGACCTGCAGCATGGCAACGTGATGTGCCTGCCGGACGGCCAGTTCCGGCTGGTGGATTATGACGGCATGTATGTGCCCGCCTTCGGCCAGGGGCGCAGCCCCGAGCTGGGCCACGCCAACTACCAGCATCCCCGCCGCACGCCGGATTATTACGACATCAACCTCGACAATTTTGCCGCGCTGGTCATTTACACCAGCTTTTTGGCGCTGGCGGGGGAGCCGGCGTTGTGGCAGCAGTTTCACACGGGGGACAACCTGATTTTTCTGGCCAACGATTTCAAGGACCCGCGCAACTCCAAGGTGTTTGCGCGGCTGAAAAAGCACGTGGATCCGCGGGTGCAGAAACTGGCGGCGGTGTTGGAGCGGGCCTGTATCTGGCCCATTGCCCAGGTGCCCACCTTTGAATCCACCCTTGACGCCCTGGCCAGCGGCTCCCTGCCGGAGCCGGCCGCGCAACCGGCCCCGGTCTCGGCCGTGCCGGAATGGCTGGCGGCGGTGGAACTGCCCGCGCGGCCCACGGGCACGCGTCCGTCGCCGCCCGCGCCCGTGCCGGCCAGCCGCCCGGCGGCGGCCCCGGCCCCGCCGCCGGCGGCCGCGGCGGCCGCCAAAGATTACAGCGCCGCCGGGCGCGAGGCCGCCACGCAGCCGCTGCACACCAGCGTGGCGGTGGCGCCGGCGCCGGCCCGGGCGCCGGTGAAGATGCCCGAGGAAGCCCCGCCGTTGAATTACTTTGCGCTGGCGGCGCTGGCGGTGGCCATTGTGGCGATCATTCCCAATTTGCACTGGTTTGGCCTGCTGGCGGTGATTTGCGGTGTGATTGGCTGGATGCAACTCCAGAATTACAATTCCCCCCTCAAGTGGGTGGCGCTGGCGGGCATTGTCATCGGCGGAGCGGTGTTTGCCATCGGCCTCATCAAACTCCTCCAGCGCGCGCCGCCGCCGCGGCCGGCGGCGGTGCGGCCAGTCCAGCCGGGAGCATTTGGGCGGTGGGCAACGGGCGGCGGTTTTGTGGTTGCCGGCCGGGGGACGGCCCGTCCGTGGTGGCGCTGAGATGCGCCGGCGCGAGGCCGGCGCTGCCGGTGGCGGGGGAATTGTTTTTGCCTTGTCGCTGCTGCAGGGTTGGCCCATCTTCTGGACATGGCCCAATCGCGGGTGACGGATGTGCTCAACAAACCGGACGCAGCCCTGGAGCTGACGCTGCGCCCCTCCTTGTTTTCCGAGTTCACCGGCCAGGCGAAAGTGAAGGAGCGGCTGGAAATTGCCGTGGCGGCGGCGCGGCAGCGGGGCGAGGCGTTGGATCATTTGCTGCTCAACGGGCCGCCGGGACTGGGCAAGACCACGCTGGCCAACATTCTGGCGCGCGCCATGGGCGTGAACATCAAATGCACCAGCGGGCCCACCATTGAAAAGGCCGGGGATCTGGCCGGCCTGCTCACCAATCTGGAGGAGCGGGACATTTTGTTCATTGACGAGATTCACCGGCTGCAGAAAACCATCGAGGAATACCTGTACCCGGCGATGGAGGATTTCAAGCTGGACATCATCATTGACCAGGGGCCGAATGCGCGCAGTGTGCGGCTGAATCTGCCGCGGTTTACGCTGATCGGGGCCACCACGCGCAGCGGCCTGCTGTCGTCGCCGTTGTTGACGCGCTTTCCCATGCGGGAGCGGCTGGACTATTACGACGCGGAGCAGTTGCAGCAGATTGTGCTGCGCTCGGCGCGGCTGCTGCAGGTGCCGATGGAGCCGGAGGGGGCCATGGAGATCGCCCGGCGCAGCCGGGGGACGCCGCGCATTGCCAACAACCTGCTGCGCCGGGTGCGCGATTACGCGCAGGTGCGCGGCGACGGGCGCATCACGGCGGCGGTGGCGGACCGCGCGCTGGCCATGCTGGAAATTGACGCCCACGGGCTGGACGAGATGGACAAGCGCATCCTGGAAACGATCATGGTCAAGTTTGGGGGCGGCCCGGTGGGCTTGAATTCGCTGGCGGTGGCGGTGGGCGAGGAGCCGGATACGCTGGAAGAGGTGTATGAGCCTTATCTGATCATGGAAGGTTATCTGCATCGCACGCCGCAGGGGCGCGTCATCACCGAGCTGGCCATGAAGCGGCTGGGCCTGAAGCCGGCCGGCCGGCAGGGGAGTTTGTTTTGAGGCGGGGAGTGGCCTATGCAGCAAACAATCCATGAGCCAAGCGGCGTCTGGCCCGGACTGCCCGCGAGCCGGCCGTCCGGCCGGGAGGCAGGCGGCCTATGACTGCGCCCATTCCTGAGCCATCACGTGAAGATCCGCGCGGGCCGGAGTTGTCCCCGGAGCTGTGCCAGGTGTTGTTGGAGAGCCTGGGCGACCGGCTGGTGCTGGTGGATCGGCATTTGCGGGTGCGGTGGTGCAACGCCACCTTTGCGCGGCTGGCGGGTCTGGCGGCGGCCGAGCTGGGCGGCCGCTCGCTGGCGGAGCTGTTCAAAGGGGATCAGGTGGGGGCTTTGCGGGCGATGATCCTACAGGCCTTGGCGGGCCAGCCGCAACGGCTGCCCTATCTTTGCCTGGATTTCATTCACTCCCATGCCACCGGCTGGTTTTCCGTGCTGGTGCGCCCGGTTCAGACGCCGGAAGGACCCGTGCAGGGCGTGTTGCTGCAACTGCGCGAGATGCCGGTGGCTGAAGATACCACCGTGCTGCTGCGGGAGGACGGCCCGGCGTATCAGCCGCCGATCGCTTCCGAGCTGGCCTGTTGCGGGGGTGTTGTCCCCGCGGATTTGACCGCCCAGCAGGACCTGCGGATGCTGCTCAACGCGGCGCGGGAGAGCATTCTGTTGCTGGACCGGCAGGGGCGGGTGCTGATTGCCAATCGCACCGCCGCCGAGCGCCTGGGCAAGGCGGTGGAGGACATGGTGGGGCAGAACATTGCGGATTTTCTGCCGCCGGAGGTGGCCCGCCTGCGTTTTCAGTGGGGGGAACGCGCGTTTCAGACGGGCACGTCGGTGTTTTTTGAGGATCAGCGGGGGGGGCGCTGGCTGGAGCATCGGTTCACCCCCATCCTGGATCAAACCGGCCAGCCGTGCTGCCTGGCTTGTTTCAGCCGCGATATTACGGAGCGCAAAAAAGCGGAGGCGGACCGGGATCAACTGCTGGCCGAGCTGCTCGAGTTTCAGAGCCGGTTGCGCGCCGTGCTGGAAGGGGCGGGCGAAAGCATTTTGTTGCTGGACAACGAAGGCCGGGTGGTGCTGGCGAATCCGGTGGCGGCCATGCGGCTGGGGGACGCGCCGGGCGATTTGATTGGCCGGCGGATGTGGGACTTTCTGCCGGCGGAGGTGCGGCCGGCAACGGAGGCGTTGTTCCGCCAACTGTTGGCCAGCGGCCAGGCGACGACGGTGGAGGGGGAATTTGGCGGGTTGTACTATGAGGCCTCGTTTTATCCGGTGCGCGGGCCGGGGGGGCAGGTGCTGTATGTGGCACTGTTTGGGCGGGATGTTACGCCGCGCAAGAAAATGGAGCTGCAGATCGAGCACCAGCGCCGCCAACTGCAAACCCTGCTGGATCACGCGCCCATCTTCCTGTGGGCCATGGACGCTGAGGGGATCATCATCACGGCGGAAGGCTCGGTGCTGCAATCGTTGGGGCTGGCGCCGCGGCAGGTGGTGGGGGTGTCCATTTTCACGGTGGTGCAGGACCTGCCGGAATTCACCGCGGCCTGCCGGCGGGCGCTGCGGGGCGAGCGGGTCTCCCTGCGCCACGAATGGCAGGGGCGGGTGTTTGACACGCGGATTCTGCCGTTGCCGCCGGAGGCGGGCGGCCTGCCCAGCAGTCTGGGGATCATGCTGGATGTGACGGGGCGGGTGCAGGCGGAGCGGGCGCTCATGGAGCGGCTGGAATTTGAGAGCACGCTGCTGGCGATTTCGTCGCGGTTTGTGGGGCCCTGCCATCTGGATCAGGCCATTCAACAGTCGCTGGCGGATTTGGGCCGGTTCTGCCAGGCGGGCCGCGCCTATCTCTTCCGCTTCAGCGAGGACGGCCGCTTTATTTCCAACACCCACGAATGGTGCGCGGAGGGGGTGCGCCCGGAAATCCAGAATCTGCAGAACATCCCGGTGGAGGAGGTGCGGTGGAGCATGGACATGCTGGCCCGGCACGGCGTGCTGCACATCCCGGATGTGAGCCGCATGCCGCCGGAGGCGCGGCGCGAGCAGGAATTGTTGCAGGCGCAAAACATCGCCTCGCTGCTGCTGGTGGCGGTGCCGGTGCAGGGGCGCTTCAGCGGGTTTGTGGGGTTTGATGACGTGACCGGCACGATGCGCTGGGGGCCGCAGCATGAGGGCGTGCTGCGGCTGTTTTCCGAAGTGCTGGCCAACGTGCTTGAACGGCATCTGGCGGAGGAGGCGCTGCGCACCTCGGAGAACTTCAACCGGGCCATTGTGCAGTCGGCCGCCAGCGGGCTGGCGGTGTTTGACCGGGAGCTGCGGTGCCGGCTGTGGAATCCCTATCTTGAGCGCATGACCGGCCTGGAGGAGGCGCAGGCGCGGGGCCAGTATCTGCATGCGCTGGTGTGGCTGGCGGGCAACGAGACGCCGGAGGAGCTGCTGCGCCGGGCCTTGCGCGGCGAGGTGCACGAAGGGGCGGACGCCGCCTATCTGGTGCCGGCCACCGGGCGGCGGGGATGGCATCAGGCCACCTACTCGCCCCTGCGCTCGGGCGCCGGCGAGATCATTGGCGTGTTGTGCAGCGTGCTGGACATCACCCAGCGCAAACTGGCCGAGGAGGAGCTGCGGCGCTCCGAGGAGCGGTTTTCCCGCGCCTTCCATCTCAGTCCCATTCTCATGCTCGTCACGCGGCTGCGGGACGGGTTGATTGTCAATGCCAATGACTATTTCCTGCGCTGCCTGGGCCTGAGCCGCGAGGAGGTCATTGGCAAGAGCACCATGGAGCTGGGGTTGTATGAAAGCCCCGAGATGCGGGAGCGGATGACCGAGCCGCTGCGCCGGGGCGGGACGGTGCGCAATCTGGAGGTGCGGTTGCGCCTCAAACAGGGGCTGATTGACTGCCTGCTGTCGGCGGCGCCGGTGGACCTGGGCGGCGAGCCGCACGTGCTCTCGCTGGCGCTGGACATCACGGAGCGCAAACGCGCCGAGCTGGCCATTCGGGAATCCCGCGAGCAACTGCGCACGCTGGCCGAGCGGCTGGAGATTGTGCGCGAGGAGGAGCGGCGCCAGATTGCGCGCGAAATCCACGATGACCTGGGCCAGTGCCTGACCAGCCTGAAACTGGACCTGGCGTGGGTGGCCCGCAATTTGCAACGGGAGCCCGCCGCCCTGGAGGCGCGGCTGGCGGACATGATGAAGGTCGTGGACCAGACCATTCAATCGGTGCGCCGCATTTCCAGCGAGCTGCGGCCGGGGGTGCTGGATGATCTGGGTTTGCCGGCCGCCATTGAATGGCAGGCGCAGGAGTTTGAGCGGCGCACCGGCATCCCGTGCCAGGTGCATTGCGACGAAGGATTGGACCAGTTGGATTCCCGCATGGCCACGGCGTTGTTTCGCATTTTGCAGGAGGCGCTGACCAACATCATCCGCCACGCGCAGGCCACGCGGGTGCGGGTCAACCTGGCCCGGACGAACGAGCAGGTGATCTTGCGCGTGCGCGATAATGGGACCGGCCTGCCGCCGAAGGCCCGGCAGCGCAGCGAGGGGCTGGGCCTGCTGAGCATGCGCGAGCGAGCCGCCGCGCTGGGCGGCCGGTTCACCGTGGTCAGCCGGCGCGGGCGGGGCACCACCATTGTGGCCCGCCTCCCGCTGGCGGCGCCGGCGGCCGCCGCCCCGGTTTCTCCGCCGCCGCCGGAGGCCGGCGCCGCGCCGGAGCCGTGATGCCATGCACCGTTTCTACCGGGTTTTGCTGCTGATTGAATCCTCCCGCGCCGCCGGCCGCAGCCTGTTGCGGGGGATTGCCAGCTTTGCGCGGCATCATGGGCGCTGGCTGTGTCACTGGGAAACGGGCGGGCTGGAGAAGGCCTGGCCGCATCTGCGCACGTTTCAGGCCGACGGCATCATCATGCGGGATGTGGACCGGGTGGAGGAGGCGCTGGAATACCGCGTGCCGCTGGTGGTGGTGGGCCACAGCCGCCAGGAAGTGCCCGGGGTGGTGAACGTGGTGTCCGACACCGAAACCATCGGGCGGCTGGGCGCTGAACACCTGTTGAATTGCGGCCTGAAACATCTGGCCTATTACGGGCTGGCGGGGGTGCCCTGGAGCCAGGAACGCGCCGCCAGTTTTGCCCGGCGCGTGGCGGCGGCGGGGTTGGCCCCGGAAATCTATCAGACGCCGCCGGATACTTCCAGCGAGGAGGAGCGGCGCGGGCTGGCCCAATGGCTGGTAAAACTGCCGCACCCGGTGGGGGTGATGGCCTGCAATGATGATCACGGCCAGCAGGTCATCGAAGCCGCCAAACTCGCCGGCCTGCGCCTGCCGGATGAGGTGGCGGTGGTGGGCGTGGACAACGATGAGCTGGTGTGCGAGCTCAGCGCGCCGCCCATGTCCTCGGTGGCAGTGAACTTTGAGCGTGCCGGGTACGAGAGCGCCCAGCTCCTGGACCGGCTTATGCGCGGCCAGCGGCCGCCCACCCTCCGCATTGTGGCGCAGGCGGTGGGGGTCATCACCCGCCAGTCCACCGACATTTTGGCGGTGCAGGATGCCCGGCTGGCGGCGGCGCTGCGGTTCATCCGCACCCATGCCCATGTGCCGTTGTCCGTGGCCGAGGTGGCCCGGGCTGCCGGCATGTCGCGGCGGGCGTTGGAGAAACAGTTTCGCGCCCTGCTGGATCGCTCGATCCGGCGGGAAATTGCCCGCGTGCGCGTGGAGCGGATTTGCCGGATGCTCGAGGAAACCAACCAGCCCATCAGCCACATTGCGGAGGCGATGGGGTTTCAGGGCCAGGAGCACTTTGCCCGCTATTTCCGGGCGGAAAAGGGGATGACGCCGCTGGCCTACCGGCGCAAGTTTACCCGCTGGTAGGCGGACAGCTTATCCGCCGCCGCGGCGCTCCGCGGGCGGGGCGGCCCCAAAACGATCCTTGTCCGGCGCGTAATCGGGATTGGGGAGCGGCATTTGCGCGCCCACTTCCTGGCGCCAGGCGGCAAGCCGGGCCCGCAGGCGCGCCGCCAGCTCCGGGCGGGCCGCGGCGAGATTCTGCGTTTCGCCGATATCGTTTTTCAAATCGTACAGCTCGAGGCGATGGTCCTCGAAAAATTCCACCAGCCGGAAATCGCCCTCGCGAATGGCGCCGTAGGGGGTGGCGCCGCCCGGATGATAATGAGGATAATGCCAGAACAGGGCGGTGCGCTGGAGCCTGCCGGTGCCGCGCAACAAGGGGACGAGACTTTCGCCATCCATCCGCTGGCCGGGACGCAGCGGCACGCCAGCGATTTCCAGGAGGGTGGGATAAAAATCCATGCTGATGATGGGGGTGTCGTTAACGCTGCCGGGCGGCGTCACGCCGGGCCATTTGACGATGGCGATGACGCGCACGCCGCCTTCGTAGGCCGAGCCTTTGCCGGCGCGGAGCGGTGAATTATCGGTCACGGGCACCAGGCCGCCATTGTCCGAGGTCAGGAAGATAAGGGTGCGTTCTGCGAGTTTCAATTCGGCCAGTTTGTCCAGAATCCGGCCCACGCTGTCATCCACGCTTTGCACCATGGCGGCATAGGCGGCGTTGGTCTGGCGGGAGCCGGGCTGGATTCGCGCCAGATATTGCTCCTGCACTTCCCTTTTGGCCTGGAGGGGCGTATGCACCGCGTGATGCGGCAGGTAGAGAAAAAAGGGGCGCGCGCGGTTTTGCTCAATGAAGCGGCAGGCCTCGGCAGCTTCCCGGTCGGTGAGATATTCGCCCGCCGGGCCGTCCGGCAGGGTGGCGATTTTGTAGGGGGCAAAATAACTGGGCGGCTGGCCGCGGTCAGTGCCGCCGAGGTTGAAGTCGAAACCATGTTTCTCCGGGTAGGAGTTGGTGCCGCCCAGGTGCCATTTGCCGATGCTGGCGGTGGCGTAGCCCAGGGGTTTGAGGGCCTCGGCCAGGGTGAGCTCCTCCGCCGGCAGATATTTTGTCCATGCAGGAGGCTTGAGCCGGGCATAGGGCCGCGCATGGCCGGCAATCCAGTCGGTGAGGTGCAGGCGTGCGGGGTATTTGCCGGTGAGAATGGCGGCCCGGGTGGGGGAGCAAACGGTGCAGGCGGCATACGCTTGGGTGAAGCGCATCCCCTCACGCGCCAGCCGGTCCAGGTGGGGGGTCTGATAAAAGCGGCTGCCGTAGCAGCCGGCGTCAGTCCAGCCCAAATCATCCACCAGGATGAAAATAAAATTGGGCCGCTCCGGGGCGGCCTGGAGGGGTAGGACGGCATTGCTGCCGATGCCTCCCACGAGGAGCAACAGCCAGCAGGTCACACGCGCGGGGTTCATGGGGCCAGTATGGAAGGTTGCGGGGGGGCGCGCGATAAAAAACGAAAGGCAACAACCCGCAGCGGTTGAGGGATTACCCCTGGGATTCGCCGGGATTCACGGTTGACAAGCGGCGGATTATGGCAAACATTTACTATGCAGCACAGGGCGCTGCCTTGGGCCGCGAAAGGGTGATGTATGATCACGAATGACCGCTCATCATACGGGCAACGGCCCTCCCACGGACCGGCGGGGGGTTCTCGACCGCCTTCTCAGGACGAAACACTCAAGCGCGAGGAAATTGTGGTGGAGCGCAAGAAGTTTATCTTCACCCTCAAGGAAAACCAGCGCGGACGGTTTCTACGCATTACCGAGGACGTGAACGGCCGGCGGGACAACATCATTGTGCCCGCGCCGGGCCTGGCCGAGTTCCGGCGGGTTTTGGAGGAAATGGCCAAAGCGGCGGAAACGGAAGGTTCTTCCAGTAGTGCCGCTTCGCCGGCGGAGTAAGCCCGCCGGGGGGGTCAATCGGGGAGGGATTTAACTTTGGCTTTGCGCCGCGGCCGCAGGCGCGGGGCGTCGCCCCACAGCCCTTCCAGATCATATTTGGCGCGCACTTCGGCCCGCATCACGTGGGCGATGACGTCCACGTAATCCAGCACCATCCAGTGGGTGGGCACCTCGCCATCAATGGCGCGGGGGCGCAGGCCGGCGTTTTCCTCGAGCTTTTCGGTGATCTCCTCGGCGATCGCCCGCAGGTGCGGCTCGCTGGTGCCGGTGGCGATGACAAAGAAGTCCGTGACCGTGCTCAAGCCGCGCACGTCCAGCACGGTGATGTTTTCCGCCTTTTTGGCATCGGCCAGTTCCCGGATGGTGACCGCCAGTTTTTTGGAATCCATGCTGCGTTGGGTGGGGGTGGGTGTCATGAGTACACTTTTTCGCGCATTAAATCTTCGGCCACGGCCGGCGGGGTCAGCCCGTCCAGGGGCAGGCCGGCAGCCGCGCGTTGTCGGACCAGCGAGGCGGAGACGCCCAGCAGCGGGGCCTCCACGAGCCGGCCGCGGAAGGGGGGCGCCAACTGCGGCGGCGGCTGGCCCGGGCGGGGGCAGACGGCAAATTGCACCCATTGCGCCAGGGTCATGGCGGCGTGCCATTGCGGCAGGGTGTGGGCCTGGTCTGCGCCCAGAATCCAGAACAGCTCCGCCTCCGGATGGCGGCGGCGAAACTCGGCCACGGTGTCCACCGTGTAGGAGATGCCGCCGCGGCGCAGCTCGGTGTCATCCACCACGCAGCCGCTCCAGCCCGCCAGGGCCAGCCGCAACCAGCGCAGCCGCAAGGGGCCGGGCGCGGGGGGGGCATGAGGTTTGAAGGGCGATTGGGCGGCGGGGATGAAATACAGCCGGTCCAGGGCCAGCGTTTCCCACGCCGCGCGGGCCAGGCCAAGATGGCCGTAGGTGACCGGATTGAACGAGCCGCCGAAGAGTCCAATGCGTTGCATGAGGGATCAGGCGGCCGCCCGTCCGGTCGGCCATGCGCTTGGGCGTTGCATGGGTTCTAGCACAATCCTTGCATGCCGGTGACAACCGGTTGAAGCTGGCCCGGGTGGGCGTTCCGACCGTTCATGACCAATTTAACAACAACGATTTACTCCTCCACCATACCGCTTTTCCAGCATTTGCGCAACGATTTCCCCGCGGGAAGGCGCGGGGGGCGCCTGGGCCGTCTGCCCGGTCATTTTGGCGGGCGCGGGATGGACGTGGCCGCAGGCACACGGGGCCTGTTGCTGGGCGCGTTCACAGGCGGCCTGGCCGGAGACCTCCTTGGCGGCCAGCAGCGCCAGCGCCAGCCAGCCCCACCAGCCGCGGGGCGCGCCTTCGGCCACGGCGTAATCGGGCAGCCAGACCGGCTCCGTTTCTTTGAGCGTGGCGGGCTGTTGGCGCCGCAACAGTTGCCACCAGGTGCGCGCACTCAGGGCCAGCATTGTGCCAATGAGGGCAAGGAAGACGGCGGTGACCACGGCATCCACCCGGTTGTTGAAACGGGCGCGCCGCGCCTCCAGGATCCGCCGCTCGAGCGCCTGGATTTGCTCCGCGGCGCCGGCGGCGCGGGCCTGGGCCAGTTGCGGCTCCAGTTGGGTCAGCGTCTGGTGGGCGGCCTGGGCGGCCGCCCAGAAACCCATTTTCGGATCTGGATGAAACACTTTGATGGCCCCGGCGCTGCAGGTGACGGCCAGGAGCCACGCCAGCGGCACCAAGGTCACCAGCACCACCGCCAGGGAACGCGAGGCGCCGCCGGGTTTTGCCTGCCGGCGCTGGAGCTGCATCTTGAGCAAAATGGTGGTGCCCAGACACAGGGCAATGGCGGCCAGCATCTGATTGGCAATGCCAAAGATGGGCCACAGGGCCTTTACGCCGCCCTCGGCATCGCGCACGCCCTGGATGAGGAAAAAGCCCCAGCCCGAGACCATGAGCAGGCTGGCGAGCAGGTTGGCGCCCAGCTTGCGGATGTCGCCCAGCGGCGCATACAGGCGGCCCAGGAAATCCTGGAGCAGGTAACGCCCCACGCGCGTGCCGGCATCCAGGGTGGTGAGGATGAACAGGGCCTCAAACATGATGGCAAAGTGGTACCAGATGTCCAACAAGCGGCCATGGGTGAGGCGGGAAAAGATGTTGGCCATGCCCACGGCGAGAGTGGCGGCGCCGCCGGTGCGGCCGTAGAGGGTGTTTTCGCCCACTTCGCGGGCCAGGGTTTCCATGGCCTGGCCATCCACGGTGACCGGCTGGGGGAGCCAGGCCCGGGCGGTTGCATCATAATGATACCGGTAGAAGCCGGACTGGCTGACTTTTTGGCGGATGTCCGCCGCCGGGTCCGCACCGGTGCCGCGGACGTTCATGGCCAGATAGATGCCGGGGTCCAGCGTGCAGGCGGCAATCATGGCCATGATGGCCACCAGGGATTCCAGGCACATGGCGCCATAGCCCACCATGCGGGCATAGCCCTCGCGGGTGATGATCTTGGGGGTGATGCCGCTGGCAATCAGCGAGTGAAAACCGGAGATGGCCCCGCAGGCGATGGTGATGAAACAGAAGGGAAACAGTTTGCCGGGCACCACCAGACCGCCGCCTTCCACAAACTTGCTCAGGGCGGGCATTTGCATGTCCGGCAGCACCAGGAGCACGCCCAGGGCCAGCAGCAGGATGGTGCCAAGTTTCATGAAGGTGCTCAGGTAATCCCGCGGCGCCAGGAGCAGCCAGACCGGCAGGACGCTGGCCATGAGGCCATAGACCAGGATGCCCCAGGCCAGCGTCTCGGCGTGAAGATGAAACACCTGCGACCACACCGGGCTGGCATGGACTTTTTGCCCGCCCCACACCGCCAGCAGCAGCAGCACCACGCCGAGGGCGGAGACCTCCAACACCCTGCCCACCCGCCAGAAACGCAGGTAACACCCCATCATCAACGCAATGGGGATGGTGGCCCCCACCGTGAACACCCCCCACGGGCTTTCGGCCAGGGCGTTCACCACCACCAGCGCCAGCACGGCCAGCAAAATTGTCATGATGGCCAGGATGCCCACCATCCCCACCCGGCCGGCCGTGCTGCCGATTTCCTCCCGCACCATTTGCGCCAGGGATTTGCCGTCGCGGCGAATCGAGGCAAACAGCGTTACAAAATCATGCACCGCTCCGCCCAGCACCACGCCGATGAGAATCCAGAGCGTGCCCGGCAGATAACCAAATTGCGCGGCCAGCACCGGCCCCACCAGCGGGCCGGGGCCGGAGATGGCGGCAAAGTGATGGCCGAAGACAATCCACTTGTTGGTTTTAACGTAGTCCTTGCCGTCCTCGTGCACTTCGCAGGGGGTGGCGCGGCGATCATTGAGGGCCAGGACTTTGGCCGCCAGCCATTTGGAATAGAAGCGGTAGCCGATGGCATAGGTGCACAGGGCCGCCACAATGAGATAGCCGGAGCTGATCGGTTCCTTGCGGGCCGCCGCCAGCGCGGCATAAGCCGCGGCTCCGAGCAGGGCCACCGCGCCCCAGACCAGCCAGCGCAGCCAGGTTTTTCCATTCATGGTCTTGGTCGCCGGTTTGAATTGAGCGCCTGCATCTTGGGGCGGGGGCGGCGAAAATTCAAAAGAAAATCGCGGCGGCGGCCGGGGGGGGCGGGCGGGCGCCCTGGTATTTCCAGTTGCACAAGGCCGGTTGTCCCGCTTTATTGTTCACGGTCATGCAGAGGGCAGAAACTCGCAGCGTCCGCCTCCCCGCCCCCCTCCGAAGGGGTGGCGGCACGTTGTATTTGGGATTGACGTTGCTTGCCGTCACGGTGGCGGCGGTGGTGTTGCTGTGGGGGTTTCGCCAGCGTTTGCAGGAGGCGGAGGCGGCGCGCAACGCGCCTTTGCCGGTGCTGGGCCAGGTGCCGCCCTTTGTGCTCACCAATCAGTTGGGAGAGGTGGTGACGTTGAACGATCTGACCGGCCGGGTGTGGGTGGCCGACATCATTTTTACGCGGTGCGCCGGGCCGTGTCCGGTGATGACCCATCAGATGAGCGAGCTGCAACCGCTCTGGGCGGGGGAGGCCGGGGTGCGTTTGATCACGCTGACCACCGATCCCGCGCATGACACGCCCGAGGTGCTGCGCCGTTATGGGGAAAAAGTGAATGCCAACGCGCAACGCTGGTGGTTTCTGACGGGGGACAAGGCCGAGATCGCGCGGGTGGCCGTGCAGGGGCTGCGGCTGACGGCGGTGCCCGTGCCGGAGGCCGAGCGGGCCAACCCCGCCGATTTGTTCATCCATAGCACCCTGTTTGTGGTGGTGGACAAACACGGCCGGCTGCGGGCGGTGGTGGAAACGCAGGACGACGCGGTGGAGGAAGGAAGCGCGCCCCGCCGGAGGGGCAGCCGGTGGGAGCGCGACGCCAAACCGCGGCTGCAGGCGGTGGTGCGCCGATTATTGGAGGAGCCTTGATGCCGTTGAGCCTGGACATGCTGCCCACCTTGAATGCGTGCCTGAACACGCTGGCCACGGTGTTTTTGCTGGCGGGCTACCGGGCCATTCGCCGGCAACGCCCGCAGGTGCATCGGGCGTGCATGCTGCTGGCCTTGCTGGCGTCCACCGCCTTCCTGATCAGTTACTTGATTTACCATGCGCAGGCGCCGCGCACGGTGTTTCGCGAGCCGGCGTGGTTTCGCCCGATCTATCTGGGGATTTTGCTGACGCACACCGTGCTGGCGGCGGTGATTGTGCCGCTGGTGCTGGCCACCTTGTGGCGGGCGCTCAAGGGCCGTTTCGAGGCGCATCGGCGGCTGGCGCGCTGGACTTTGCCGTTGTGGCTGTATGTGTCCGTAACGGGGGTGCTGATTTATTATCTCTTGTACGTGAAATTTCCGCAGCCCCGCACCCCACCGCCGCCGGCCGCCACGAGCGCCGCTCTGAGGGGCATCGGGTTGGATCAGGCCAGGCGCGTCGCGCCGGCGGGAGCCGGCTTCTCCAGCGGCCGCCCGTCCAGCACGTCCCGAATCAACTGCAGCAGGGCGGTGGTGGCGTAGGGCTTGGCCAGGAAGCGGGTGCGCAAATCCTGCGAAGTTTCGGCCAGCGCGGTCTCGGCGCTGTAACCGCTCATGTAAATGATTTTCAGCCCCGGCTTTTTGGCACGCAGCCGCCGGCCCAGCTCCAGGCCCGTCATGCCCTGGGGCATCACCATGTCGGTGACGAGCATGTCAAACTCTCCGTGGTGCTCCTCCCAGCGTTCCAGGGCTTCCGGGCCGGAGGCGGCCAGCACCACCTGGTAGCCGCGGCGCTGCAGGGCGGCGCCCACCAGCATCCGCACGGGTGCCTCGTCCTCCACCACGAGGAGGCGCTCGGTGCCGTTGGGCGGGGGATCGGGGGGTTGGACGGCGTCTTCTTTTTCCTGGGCCACGGGCTGGGCTGGCAGGTAGATGCGGAAGGTGGTGCCTTTGCCCACCTCGCTCTGCACCTCCACCCAGCCTTGATGTTGCTTGACCACGCCGTACACGGTGGCCAGCCCCAGGCCGGTGCCGCGCCCCGGTTCCTTGGTGGTGAAAAACGGCTCGAAGATGTGGCGCAACACCTCGGGCGTCATGCCGCAGCCGGTATCGGTGACCGAGAGGCAGACAAATTGCCCCGGCCGGCGCTCGGGATGGGCCGCCAGGTCGGCCTCCTGGAATTCAGCCACGCTGGTGGCCAGGGTCAACGTGCCGCCCTGCGGCATGGCGTCGCGGGCATTGACCGCCAGATTCACGATGACCTGGTCGAGCATGCCGGGGTCGGCCAGCACGGCCGGCAGGGCGGCGCCATAGTGGTATTGCATCTGGATATGCTCGCCGATGAGGCGGCCCAGGATTTTCGTCAGGTTGCTCACCAGCTCGTTCAGATTCACTGCCTGGGCCTGGACGGCCTGCTTGCGGCTGAACAACAACAGCTTGCGGGTCAGGGCGCCGGCGCGGTTGGCGGCTTCGGTGATCTGCTGGCAGGCCTCCAGCAGCTCCGGGCGATGGCCGACATCCTCCTCGAGGAAACTGGCGTTGCCCTGGATGACGGTGAGGATGTTGTTGAAATCATGCGCCACGCCGGCGGCCAACTGGCCGACAGCCTCCATCTTTTGCGCCTGGCGCAACTGGGCCTCCAGTTGCCGTTGTTCGGCCTCGGCCCGCTTGCGGGCGGTGATGTCGTAGATGGCGCCATAAATGGCGGCCACCTTGCCTTGGGCATCCGGCTGATTGCGGGCAATATCCTGGACCCAGCAGACGTTGCCGTCAGCGCGCACGATGCGGTATTCCAGGGCCGCCACGTGTCCCGGGACCTGCATAAGCTTGCGGCCCTCCTCTTTGACCCGCTCGCGGTCCTCCGGGTGCACCAAATCCAGCCAGAAGCGCCGATGGCCGCTGAAATCGGCTTCCGGGTACCCGGTAATTTTTTCCACCTGGCCATGGAAGAAAACGGGCTTAAAGTTGGCCGGTTCCACCTGATAATAAATGCCGGCGGCATTCTCCAAAAAATGGCGGTACCGTGTCTCAAGCTGCGACACCTGATTCATCTGCTCGCGGATGATGCGGGTCTGGCGCTGCACCTGGCGGCGCAGCAACGCCACATACCCCACCCCCAGCAAGATGCTGCAGCCCAACAGGATCAACGCCAGGGCTGCCCGCTGCGGCGTCCACCACGGCGGCGCGGCCAGCACCACGATGTCCTGCAGGCTGTTCAATGCCAGCACCAGGCTGCGCGGCTGGCGTTGTTCATCGGCGGTGATCCAGCAGACCCCCGTCACCCGCACCCGGCTGCCTTTGGCCAGATGGCTCAGGTTCACGAGCTTCTTTTCCAGTACCGCATCCACCATGCCCTCGGGGGTGCGAATGGCCAGGCGGTCAGAGGAGGCCAGGTGGGAGACATCCGCCAGCTCGCCTTCGATTTCCACCCGCTGCCCGTCAAAATCGCCGGTCATCAATTCCTTGAGCGAGGCGCGCACGGGGGCCGGCCAGGCGGCCGGAGGGCCCAGGCGGAATTGGGCATCCACCAGCTCGGGCGAGTAGTTGTACACCACGGGGAAACCCACTACCTGCACCTGAAAACCTTCCCGGGCCGGCTCGCCCCCCGCGGGCCGCACGCGCACCCCGCCGCTTTTATCCTGCACAAAAAAGGAGCCATCGCCCAGGCGCAGGGTGACCACCCCTTCAACTTTAACGCGCTGGTAATTGCCGAGGTTGGGATTGAAGCGCAGCAGGCTGGCAATGGACTGCGCCGGCTGGGTGAAAGGATCCGCAGTTTCCTGCCGCAACACCGTCACGTGCCGCAGGGAGGGGACCAGCATTTGCATGCCGATGGCCTGCCGGCGGTTGTTGAAGACCGTGCCACAGGCCCCCTGCAGCCGCACCCGGGCGTTGATCAGTTGCGGCGGCGGCTGTTCCTTCTTGTCCCACGGAATTCGGGCATCAAACACATAACCGCCGCCGGCCACTTTGAAGCGCAGGTGGTATTCGTCCACAAATACGCTGCGAATGGTGCCCTCCACCTCCACCCATTGGCTGTCGAAAGCCCCGCTGACCAATTGAAACAGGGGGGGAGTGGCCGGAGTGGGGAGGGGTTTTTCGCCCACCCGCTCCAGTTGTTTGCACCGAATGACTGGAGCGAAATGGCCCGGTTGGGTAATGCCTTCCAGCACCACCCCATCGCCCACGCGCGGCAGCTCGGCGATACTGACATCGCCCACGTAAATGCCGGCCGTTTCGTCCTGGATGAACAAGGCATGCCAGGCATAGTCGGAGTAGGTCACCACTCCCTGCACTTTGACGGGCAGGCCGCGGGCGGCTTCCTCGGGTGGCAACATTCTGACCTGCTGCACATTGGTTAAGACCACCGGGGTGGCGTCGGCAGGGGCCGCCGGGGCGGTCAAACCGCTCCAAAGCACGCTGGAGGCGGCCAGACAGGGCAGCCAGGTCCGAACTATGCCAAGACGGCGTTTCACTACCAGAACATAGCAGCAGATTGCGTGCCGTTTCATCAATAATCTTAAGCGGTCACCTGGGCAGGGGTCAAAGGATCAGGCCCCCCCGCCGCCGGGCAATTCCGCACTTGGCACAAACGCGCACTTTGCTTAGCGTGGGCCGCACATGAATTGGCGATTGGCATGGTGCTTGGGCTTTTGGCTGGCCGCCGCTGCGTTGGGGCTGACGGCCGCAGAATCCGCGCCCACCAACCGGGAGCCGCAAATCCTCATCGAGGCCCTAAGCCCGGACGGCGAGTTTTTCTATGATCCGGTGAAAAACCTGGCGATGGCCGATGGCGGCATCATCGTGCGCTACGGCACGGCTGTCGTGACTGCCCGCCGCGTGCACATTTTCGAGTCCCGCGGCCTAATCCTGGCCGATGGCGCGGTGCGGGTGGAATCGGAGGGCAATACGTGGACGGGAGAAAGCATCACCTATGATTATTTGAACAAACGGGTGTATGCCAATGACTTCCGCACCCGGCACGGGCCCTATCTAGCGGGGGGCGATCTGGTGGTGACGGATCAATCGAATCAGGTGTTTCAGACGCAGGGGGCCTATTTGACCACTGATGACTACGCCGAGCCGGCGTACCGGGTGAAGGCGCGCGCGCTGACCATTGTGCCGGGGCAGCGCATCGAGGCGCGCGGCGCCACCTTTTATGTGGGTAAAGTGCCCATTCTGTACCTGCCCAAGTACGAGCGGAATCTGACCCGGCATCGCAATTATTTCAGTTTCATGCCGGGATACCGCAGCCGTTATGGCGCGTATATGCTGGGCAGTTACCAATGGATTTTGAATGACCGGCTGGACGGCGCCATGCATCTGGATTACCGCACCCGCCGGGGCTGGGGCCTGGGGCCGGACGTGAATCTGCATCTGGGACCGTACGGGGAGGGCGAGTTCAAGTATTATTACGCCTACGATCAGGACGTGCTGGCCAGTGGATTTAATCTGCCGCTCGATCCTGACCGCCATCGGTTGTGGTATTTGCACCGGGCCGAGTTCACCAATGACCTGACGGCGCGGCTGGCGTTGCGCTATCAATCTGACGGGTTGTTTTTGCACGACTATTTCGAGCGCGAGTATCAGAGCAACGTCCAGCCCAGCTCGTTTTTTGAAGTCAATAAACTCTGGCGCAACTGGAGCTTGGATTTGCTGGCCCAGCCCCAACTGGTCAATGCCTTTGAAACAGTGGAGCGCCTGCCGGAGCTGCGGCTCACGGGGCTGCGCCAGCGGCTGGGCGAGTCCCCTTTTTATTATGAGAGCGACAGCTCGTTTGGGTGGTATCGCCGCCAGTTTGCCGATCCGGTGAACCTGGATTACGACGCCTGGCGCGGCGACACCTACCATCAACTGGTGCTGCCCCTGAACTATTTTGGCTGGTTGCAGGTCACGCCGCGTGTGGGCGGGCGCGCCACGCATTACAGTGCGGCCGGCGGGCCGGGCGGCGTGACGGATCGCCACGGGCGGCTGGTTTTTAATACGGGGGTGGAGTTTTCCACCCGGGCGCATCGGTTGTGGCCGGGAGTCCGCAACCGGCTGCTGGACTTGCAGGGGGTGCGGCACATCGTCGAGCCCAGTTTGAACTACGTTTACGTGCCCACCCCCAGCCGGCGGGTGCCGCTGCTGCCGCAGTTTGATTATGAGTTGGGCTCGTACCGGCTGCTGCCGCTGGACTTCCCCGATTATCACGCCGTGGATTCGATTGACAGCCAGAATGTGATCCGCCTGGGGCTGCGCAACCGCCTGCAAACCAAACGCAACGGCGCCCTGGAAACGTTCTTCTACTGGTCCGTGTTCACTGACTGGCGGCTGGATCCGCGGCCGGGACAAAACCATTTCAGCGAGGTGTACTCGGAGGTGGAATTCCTGCCCCGCTCGTGGGTGGTGCTCAGCCAGGAATTGCGGGTGGATCCCTGGGATGGCCGGCTGCGCGAGCTGGGCCATCGCCTCACCCTGCTGCCGGGGGACCGATGGACCATCACACTGGGCAACCGCTATCTGCGGTTTGATCCGGCCTATCCGCAGTACCTGGAGCAAAACCTGTATTATTCAAGCCTGTTTTATCGCTTGAGCGAAAATTGGGCCTTCCGCGCCACCCACCACTTTGAGGCCCGGGACGGGCGCATGGAGGAGCAGACCTATACGGTGTACCGGGACATGCGCAGTTGGACGATGGCCCTGGCGCTGCGCTGGCGGGACGAGCGTCTGCGCAAGGATGATTTTAGCATCGCCTTCTCGCTCTCCCTCAAGGCCTTCCCGCGCTACAAAGTGGGCCAGGACGCGGACCGGGCAGCCTATCTGCTCAGCGGTTATTGAGCCACGCTCGGCGCTCACGGCGGCGGTGCAGGAAGCCATCGCCAGCCAGGGAAGCGGTGGCGCCCTTTTTATTTTATTTTCCCGCCCCCCAGTTATATAAATGGCGGCATGAAAACCACCTTGTGCCGTGCCCTCGCCGGGCTGGGTTGTTTGGCCCTCGGAGTGGCTGCAACAAGCTTTGCCGCGCCCGCCCTTCCTGAGCGCGATGCGCGGTTGCGGGAGCCGTGGACGTATAACACCCCGCGCACCTTTCCCACCATCACCTCCCGGGAGCAATGGCTGGCGCGCCGCGAGGACATCCGCCGCCAGATTCTTTTCAGCGCCGGTTTGTGGCCCATGCCCGACAAGGCGCCGCTGGACGCCCAGATTTTTGATCGCACCGAGCACGGCGATTTCAGCGTGGAAAAAGTGTATATTCGCACCCTGCCCGGCTTTTATCTGGCGGGCAATTTGTACCGGCCGCTGGGCAAAGGCCCGGGGCCGTTTCCGGCGGTGCTCAACCCGCATGGCCATTGGACTCGTGGCCGCCTGGAGGACACCACTCAGGGCAGCATCCCGGCCCGCTGCATTCACCAGGCGCGGATGGGGATGTTGGCGTTTGCTTACGACATGGTGGGCTACAATGACACGCAATTTGCGGATGCGGCGCAGGAGGCCGGGTACAATTACCACCGCCGCTTCGGCACGCAACCGGAGGAGCTGCTCTGGAACATCAACCTCATGGGCCTGCAGACGTGGAATTCCCTGCGGGCGCTGGATTTTCTGGCCTCGCTGCCGGACGTGGACGCCCGGCGCATTGGCTGCACGGGGGCCAGCGGCGGCGGCACCCAGACCTTCATTTTGGGCGCGATTGATGATCGCCCCGCCGTGCTGGCGCCCACCGTCATGGTGTCGCACTCGATGCAGGGCGGCTGCTCCTGTGAAAACATGCCGGGGTTGCGCGTCGAATACTCGAATATGGAAATCGCCGCGGTGCCTGTGCCCAAGCCGCAGATATTTGTGGCGGCGACGGGGGATTGGACGCGCATGTTTTTGACGGTGGAAGGCCCGGCAATTACCTCGATTTACCGGTTGTTTGGCGCCGAGCAGGCCGTGCGTTACCCCGTGCTGCCGTTTGGGCACAATTACAATCAGGCCACCCGCGAGCAGGTTTATGCCTTCTTTGCCGAGCATCTGCTCAAGCAAAACGATCCCGCACTGGCCAAAGAGCGGCCGTATCCCGCCGCCACCAATCTGGATCTGCGCGTCTTTGCGCGGCGGCCGCGGCCGGCGGACACGCTGACGATCAAGGGCCTCAGCGAGCAGTGGAAGGCGCAAAGTTTGAGCCAGTGGCAGGCCCTGCGCCCCATCGGCCCCACCTCGCAGAAACGGTATCAGGAAACATTTCTCCCTGCGTGGCGCATGGCTCTGCAGGTGGACACGGCGCCCGAGGTCATGGCCCAAACCCAGGCGCAGCAAACCGTGGAGGGGATCCAAATCACCCGCCTGGTGCTGGGCCGCGCGCAGCGGGGCGACCGCCTCCCCGCCGTCTGGCTGGCGCCTGCGGGCCGCAAACCGCAGGGCGCGGTGGTGCTGGCGCATCCGGCCGGCCGCCAGGCTTTTCTCGAGGAGCAGGGCCCGCCGCGTGGTCTGGCGCGGGAGTTGTTGGCGCGACGGTTGCAGGTGCTGGTGCTGGACGTTTTCCAAACCGGCGAAGTTTTGGATGCGGAAATTGCCAAAAAGCGCGCCCAGCAGGTGGAATTGTTTTTTGCCACCTACAACCGCACCGATGCGCAGGAGCGGGTGCAGGACTTAATCACCGCCGCCACGTGGTTCCGCCAGCAGACCCGCCAGCCGGTCATTTTGTGCGGCGTCGAGACGGCAGGGGTTTGGGCACTGCTCGCCGCGCCGGCCGTGGCGGCAGTGGCCGCCGATCTGGCGGAGTTGAACCCCGCTGAGGATGCCACCCTGCTGCGCCCGGAGCTTTTCGTGCCCGGCCTGCGCCGTTTGGGTGGGCTGGAGGGGGTGGCCCTCCTGGCCGCGCCCCGCCCCTTGTTGTTGCATCGCAGTGGCGGCCATTTGCATCTTGTGCCGCTGCAAACGGCTTATCAGGGGCTCCGCAATGCCAGAGCATTGAGCCACCACGAAGGCCGATTGGCCGATGCCGAGCTGGCCAACTGGCTGGCCACCACCGCCGCCGGGTTGTAAGGGATCCGGGCAAAATCGCATGGCCGGCCGGCCTCTCAGATGGGCAGCAGCAGGCGGTTTGTCTCGGTTGCGCCTGCGGCGCAGCAGGAGATTGCCATCCGCGAGAAAGCGTGGCATGTTCTTGCCATCAACACTGAAAACCGGTCGGCTGATGCCGGCCCAAAATACTTGATCCCATGAATCCACCCGCCTCGCCTGTCGGTGGCTGCAGCCGCCGACGTTTCCTCCACACCACGCTGATGGCCGGCGCGGCCCTCGGCGCGGCGCCCGTGATGACCCGTGCCGCCGCCGGCGGGGGTGCGGATGCCGGCGCCCTGCCCAAGCGAGTGCTGGGCCGCACGGGCGTGCAGGTCACCATCCTGGGCCTGGGCACCGCCCCCATCGGCGAAGCACGCATTGACGCCAAGGAGGCCGAGCGCATTTTTGGCGAGGTCATGGATAGCGGGGTCAACTACATTGACACCGCCCGCGGCTACGGCATTGCCGAGGAAGTCCTGGGCAACCTCGTCCCCGCCCGCCGCGACAAGTTGTTTTTGGTGACCAAAGTCTGGACGGACAACGCGGCGGAGGCCGAGAAGTCCCTCACCCAAAGCCTGCGGCTGCTCAAGGTGGACCACGTGGATTTGGTGCACATCCACCATTTGGGCGGCAAAAACCTGGATCGCGTGCTGGCCAAAGAGGGGGTGCTCGAATATCTGCTCAAACAGAAGGAGGCCGGCAAACTGCGCTTCATCGGCATGTCCGGCCACGCCAACCCGTGGAAATACGTCAAGATGCTGGAGACCCGGCAAATTGACGTGATGATGACCGTGATGAACTACGCCGACCGCAACATCTACGGGTTTGAAGAAAAGGTGCTCCCTGAGTGCCGCAAACAAAACGTGGGCGTGGTGGCCATGAAGGTGTATGCCGGCATCAAGGGCGGCTTCCCCAATCACCGCAAAGGCTGGGTGGGTTGCAACACACCGCCCGAACGGCTCGCGCAGGCCATGGCGTATGCCCTGGACCTGCCCGGCGTCAGCTCGGCCATCATCGGGCCTTTCACCCTGGAGCAGGCGCGGCAAAATGTGAACCTGGCCCGTCAATACAAGCCCCTCACCGAGACCGAGCGCGAGGATTTGCTCAAGTTTGGCCGTGAGCTGGCCCAAACCCTTGGCCCGCGCTACGGCCCCGTGGATGAACGCCAGCGGCAGGGCCAGGGTTGAGGGAGGGGCTGCGATTCGCGGGCGCGGGCACGCTATCGCCGTGCGGGAAGTGTCCCTGCCACCGTCCCGCCCCCCTTACCCCAAAACGCCGCCGGTTGGGGCACAGCCGGGATGGCAGCTTTTCCTACTTGAGCAGACGGGAAAGCAGGGCGTTGGCCGTGGTGCGAATCTGGTTGGACTGCTCCTCCAGTTGTCGGTAACGCGCGAACCAGTCGCGCTCCCGCTCGTGGCGCTCGCGCCAGACCATTTTGAGCACGCGCTCCAGGCGTTCAATTTGCTGCACTGCAGCCGCCAGAGTGTCCTGGCCATGCGGCAGATCCGTCAAATCCCCCACCGCAAAGCGGCTGACCCGCCGTTTGCTGAAGGCGGCCTGCAACAAAATGACCAGCGTTTGCTCATAGGGATACCACCGCTGGTGCATGACCTCCTGCAGGAAATTGTGGCTGATGGCAAAGAATTCGGAACGGGGACGCTCGCACACGCGGCGGATCTCCTGGGCCTCCTCCGGAAACCAGTTCAACAACAGGGCAAACGTGCCATAAGTGTCAATTAAACACTTTGAATCGCATTCGTCGCGGGTGATTTCCCCCACACAAAAATCCTGATCCAGCTCCTCGATGATTTCCGGCAGATCGTGCAGCCGCCCCAACACCTCCCGCCCCACTGGCGAGCCGTAATTGAAATCTCCCGGGATCAGCCAGTACACGTCCCCCGGCCGCCCGCGATCCAGCGCCACGCCCAGACCGGTGTACCACATCTGGCACGTATCCACACACCACGCCTCCAGCAGGTCCGAGCAGGAGGCCACCTTGCCGTTGCGAAACGCCTCAAAGTTTTTATCGCCCCGCAGCCGGGCGGCGGTCTTGCGATCCATAACCGTCAGCGGCCGCGCAAAACGCTGCGGCTCCGCCGCCAGGCGGGCCACCAGCCCATAGAGCTCCTCCAAATCATGAAAATGATTGGGCGGCTGAAACGGGTAAATCACCACCGGATGGATGCGCCCGGAAGCGGAGGCTTTGGTTTTGGCGGTTGATGCCGCGGGAGACGAAGAGTTGGCGGCGCTTTTTTTCATGCGTACACACTTTGATTTGCAGCCCGGAACCCCGCCAGCGCACGGCGCATCAGCCGTGCTCGGACATTCCCGGCGGGATTCTGCCCGACTATAGGCGCCCCTTCCTCACCCCCGCAATGACAAAATAAAAACCTCCCGCCGCCCGCACTCCCCCACCGGTTTGCCTGCGAGCGAATTGCCTGCGGCTCTTTCCCAAGCGGGTGCTGAGCACGCTGGGAGGAGGGCAAAGATGGGGCGCACTGCCCGGGCCTCGCCAGGTGGCCAGTGCTTATGACGCTGAGCTTCACCATAACGGCGGTCACGATTTCCCCCCCCCATCTTTCCAAGGTCTTGCGGCAAGACCTTGACAATTGGCCGCAACTATTGGTAGGTTGTTAATGCTTAACCCCTGCGAAAGGCGCCATCATGCGCCCAGCCGTCAAAGCGATTACTCTGCCGGCCAGACTGCCCTTGATGATGGAGAATTTTCCGCTCCCCACTTTGGGGATTTGCGTTGCAAATCCGGGGTATCATGGGTGCGAGGACGGGGTGCAGCCTAAACGTCAGCAGAGGCGCCCCCTATCGCAGGCCTTTCGCCCCTCCGGCAAACCTTTCACTCCTTGGCGCGGGCGGCTTAGCTTGGATGGCATGGGGCCGGCGAGGTTTTGCGTTGTAGCTTGAACTGCAGTTGAGGGGCAGCTCCAGCGCATGGGGCGAGCCTCCTTCGGCACTTATTGAAAAATGAGCCGTTTGGGCAAAATACCCAATGTTTGCCACGTGGGGTGCCGTCGCTCATTACCAGGAAATTGGAAGCGGGGAAGAGTGTCTTCGATCTTTCTCGGTCACCATCGCCTGCCGTCAATATTTCTGTTCAGACTTTCGTTACACCATTTGTGAACATACCCCCCTTTGCTCTCCTCCCAGCAAACCATTAACCAACTCAAACGTATGAAAAAAACCTTGCCCATAATATTGATCGCGATAACCGTGACCTTGGTCCCATCCCCCCAAGCATACAGCCAGGCTTCTACCAGTGGCCTGGTGGCCTATTATCCGCTTGACGGTAATGGCCTGGATGCCGTGGGGACCAACCATGCCGCGGGCACAAATGGAATCAGGTGGACCGCCGGCAAACAAGGTGCGTGTGCCGGATTTGATGGAAATTGTTACATGGAAATTCCCCACAGCGCCACGCTCGAGCCGAGCAATATCACCGCCGCCGCCTGGTTCAACCTCAACAGCAACCTGACCGGATACGGCAGGATATTGAGCAAGGACGCTGGTGGCGGTGGCAACCGGAGTTATTTCATTCAATCCTACAGAGACACAAGTACCACCTGCCTGATTAAGTGGGGTATCTTTAGTCCTTCAGGGGCCGATTGGATCGTATCAACAAATTGCCAGATTCAACCCGGCCAATGGCATCACGTCGCGGGGACTTACGATGGCCATACGAGTTGCTTGTTCGTGGATGGAGCCCTGGTGGCCGCGCAAATCTTTGAAGGGCCCCGGTTTCGCGAGGGAACCAGCAGCCTTAACGTTGGCGCGCTTGGGCAGTACGAATATTTCAATGGATGGGTGGACGAGGTCCGCATCTATAACCGCGCGTTATCAGGCTCCGAAATCCAGTCCCTCGCCGCCATGGGGCCCGCCCTGGCTCTGCAAATGTATGCCGGCGTGACCATCAACGGGATCATTGGTGAAACTTACGTCATAGAATACGCCACCCAGTTGAACAGCCATGTTTGGAACACTGTCACCAACATAACTCTTCAACATACTCCCTTCACCTTCATTGATTGGAACTCACCAGGCAACACCGCAAGGTTTTATCGCGCGGTACTGCAAAACCAGTAAGCTTGCTGCTCCGTGGACCAAGTGGGTTTGGCAAAGATTTCCCAAACTTGCCCTCCACTTATCAGGGTTGGTTACATCATCCCTTGGACCAGCCAGGCCTGGATGGGGAAAGCTGCCCGGGTTAGCCCGCGCCACCCCTGCCCAAAATAAGGCAAAGCAGCCCACACCTTGCCGCTGCGCATTGCGCTCGAAATCCAACGGCTTGCTGGCCTACTACGACAAAAACACGGATCGCACCTTTGACGCCAAAAACCAAAATGCGGGCGCGGGGGGACCAGCCCCGGAAATTCATCCCGAGGGAGTAGCTCTTTCAAAGGGAATTACCCCGCTCAGTCTCCGTATGCGCACTGCTGACGAAGATCCATCCGGGGGAGTAAACTAGGCTCCAGCATGAGGCGGGGTGGGAGCGGAGTTTAGAGAGCGCCGGTACACAAGTGTGATTACTACTAGGCTGAGACCGCCAGAAACCGCACCAGCGAATCCCCAATTAAGCGTGAGATCGAGTGAGTTGTGCTTGGTGGACTGCACCATAGCAGGTGCCATGACGAGGAGACCGGCGATCATCCCCGCCCCCAATGCACCAAGCAGTAGCGTCCTCTTAGAGGCCAAGCGGAAAAAGTCCTGCTTCGCGACTGCGCTCATCACCAGTGGGGTGGCGATCAACGCAATCACATAAGGAATCAGGCCAGGGAAGGTAAGCATTCCCAAGTATGCCATGAAGAGGATGGCGAAAGGATTCAGGGTGTCACCCCAACGGTCCGGCTTCCATAGCACAAGCGCATAGGCCGCTACAAAGGGCGAAAACGTCGCCATCAACGCAACAGTAATCAAACTTCTCATCTTACCAAGCTGGTTAGGAAGTATGAAGATAGAATGGTCCCTTGGCAGTACCTGGAGAGGGTTGCTGAGGGTATGAGATCAAGTGCCCCAACCGATAGCCCTCCCGATGGCAATCCCTTATCTGGCCAAAAACTGCAGTCCTTGTAGCACGACATATGCGCAAGAAGACGAAAGCAGTTTCGATCACTACAGTTGGGGAAAGCCTGAATGGCGGCTTCTGCTTTGATCAGGCAACTGGCGACACAAGCGGCATTAGACTGGTTGTGCGCTGCAGTATACATTTTGGCAAATCCCTCGCAGACTTTTTTAGCTTTCCCGGGATATTTGTCCTTTTGCCCTGATCCGAATCCGCCGCAAGTAACGCACGAAGAATTCTTAAACTGATCATACCCACTGCAATCAATAAAAGGAGCATTGGTCGGCGGTGGAGGTGGGGGGTGAGGATCGTCCACCCAATGCCCCGGGTATGGATAGGGCACCCAGGTCCGCTTACCATCCGGGGCAATGTAAGAAACCGGGTGGTTGAGGACGAAAGCGTAAAGGTTCCTCTCAGGGATATCACCAACGGGATCACGCGATGGCCACCGGCCGACAACGCGACGGCCATACCTCCGGCACGACGGGCGACCAAGGCGTGTTGTCTGCATAGATCGCCGTGCCCGTCCGGCGGTCCGGCCGCCAGAACTGTCACCACGGCGTCGTTGTAGTTGTATTTCCACGGCCATCATCGTCATGCCAGCAAATCCGTTCCATTGCCGCACCCCGCAGCGAAGACGCAGCGCCAGGGCTGTGCGGCAGGCGCGGGTGGCCGACCTGCTATCGAGCCGGCCTGAGGCGAGCCAGATTCCTTCTCGCCGTTTGTGCGGGACAGCGTAAAGGTCAGGTTTTTCCAAAGAGCACATAGATCAAAACGACACCCGGAATGCCGAGCACGGCTGTTCCAAGACCAACCCAGAACAAAGTCTGGGGCACGGATAGTTGATTGCGGCGCATAGGGGCGTAGGCCAGGAGACTTAACAGCATGTAAACGCAGGCGGCGAAAAACCCCGTCCAGAGGTTAACCCGAACCACCAAGGTGATGATGCCAAGAAATGCCGGAAGCCAAAGCCAGACTGGCAGGAAACACCACCAAAGCTGGGGCAGCTTCTTCATTTCGCTCGCCATAGACGCTCTATTGGGAAGCTTCACGCAGAAGCTTCGCCACGTTGACCGCAATGCATTGAAGCAGCCGTTGCTGGGCGACTTGTTGAGGAAGAACTCTTTCCATCCAGCTTCCGTTAAGCGGATCTGCGCAACCAGTGCAAGAGACAAAACCGCGTCCGTAAGCTGCAATCGCAATCGTCGGGCCGAGACGTGTTACAGCCCCTGCGACTCCACCATTCAACAAATCCACGTCAACTGCCCCCGTAACGCCAACTGGTGCGCCTTCCACGCCGCCTACGCTTACTCCAAAACCGACTCCCGCTCCTGGTCCTTCCAGACCACGCGGACTATAACTGACACCAGGCCCAATGCTCGCGCTTCCCATTACTCCGACGCCCAAAAGAAATGTCACCTGAGCTGAAATGCAGAAGCGACACTCCGTCGTCACCATCGCTGCGACTGATCCCTCAAAGCCGATTGACGGTCCAATGCCGGCTACCGGAAGCAACATTCCAGCGCCGGCTGACAGCCCACCGCCGGCTTCTCCGGGAAATCCCAGTTTACTCAACGAAAAGGGACATGGGCACTTACTCTTCGGCTTTGGCGCTGATGGCGGCGGCTGTAAATTCGGAGGAAGAAAAATCGTCGGATCTGGCAAGCCCGAACCCGGTCCGGCGGGTTTCCCATCCGGGCCTGTGATTGGATTGTAGAGGCCGTGCTTGTCGATGTAATTCGCTGGATTGTTGAGAACAAAGCCATACAGGTTCAGTCCGCCGCGTTCTTGGATGGGGTCTCTGTTTGGCCACCTTCCAGTGGTGGGATTGTAGTAGCGATGGCCGTAGTAGAGGAGGCCGGTTTCCCAGTCGAGGTATTTGGTGGAGAAGAGAGGGTTGAAGGTCTGGGAGAGGGGCCCGGTGGCGCGGAGGAGTTCGCCAAAGGGGCCGTACTCATATTGCACCACCAACAAGCCATCCGCCCCCCGCACATACCCCATCACATTCCCATTCCCATCATAGAACGGAAAATACACCCCCGCATCCGGGCCATGATGAATCACCGTCGCCAGCAACACGCCCTCGTTGCAAGCATCGTTCAAAGGAGAGGAATCCTGCGGGATGGTTTTGCCTCCTCCCTGGCCTCATACGTGCCGATGGTTCCCCACGCTTGCATGGTTTCCGGCTGACCCGGAGCCAATATCCCCCAAAACCTCTCTTCGTTCAAGGCCATTCAGGGGGATGGGGAAATGCAAAGTGCAAAGTGCAAAATGCAAAGCGGGAGAGTCGCAGGCGGATGTGTAAGACGGGGTGCATAATTCCTATTCGTCATTCTCTGCTGAATTGATTTGGTTTCGGCGTCCCCGCCGAAATCTCCCTTCCTGCTGCCAGCTTGCTACTCATGCACCTCCCCGCCAGCCCAGTTCACCACC
>JAOAIT010000010.1 GCA_026414565.1 Verrucomicrobiia bacterium | reverse complement strand
GGGTGGGGGTGTGGGTGGTGGGGGCGGTGGCGGGGGCGGGGGTGGTGCTGGGTTTGCGCGAGGCCAGCGTGCTGGTGAATCATTTGCAGACGCTCTGGATGTCGGGGGCCTCGGGGCGGGGGCAGGACGCGCGGGAAACGCGCACGATGATCGGGCAGATGGGGCGCACGAAAGGGTCGGGGCGCATTGTGATGCGGGTGACGGTGCCGGCGGGGAGCCAGGGGGTGCCGTTGTTGCGGGAGACGACGTACACGCTGTACCGGGGCGAGGTATGGCAGAGCGGGGGCGCGCGCCGGGAATTTATGCCGGTGTATCCGGAGACGAATGAGACGTCGTGGGTGTTTTTGGCGGCGCCGGCGCGGCACGAGGTGGTGATCAGCGCGTATTTGGAGGGCGGGCGCGGTCTGCTGGCGGCGCCGCACGGGGTGACGCGGCTGGACGAGCTGCCGGTGTTTGATTTGAAGACCAATTATCTGGGGGTGGTGCGGGTGGATGTGGGGCCGGGGCTGGTGGAGTACCGGGCGCGGAGCGGGGAGACGGCGACGATGGACGGGCCGCCGGAGCCGGCGCTGGATTTGGAGGTGCCGGAGGTGGAGCGTGCGGCGCTGGCGCAGGTGGCGGCGCAACTGCGGCTGGCGGAGCTGCCGCCGGCGGAGCGGGTGCGGGCGGTGGAGCGGTTTTTCCACGTGCAATTTGAGTACAGCCTGTACCAGAGCATGGCGGCGGCGGCGTACACGAATACGGCGCATGCGACGCCGCTGGCGTGGTTTTTGTTGGAGGGGCGCAAGGGGCATTGCGAGTACTTTGCCACGGCGGCCACGTTGTTGCTGCGGCAGGCGGGGATTCCGGCGCGGTACACGGTGGGTTGGAGCGTGCAGGAGGCGGCGGGGCCGGGGAAATATGTGATACGGGGGCGGCACGCGCATGCGTGGTGCATTTATTATGACGCGGCGGCGGGGCGGTGGCAGGAGCTGGACGCGACGCCGGGCACGTGGCTGGGGAGGGAGGAGAATGCGCGGGCGTGGTGGGAGCCGGTGGCGGACGTTTTTTCGTGGTTGTACTGGCAGTTTTCGCGGCTGCGGTGGGGGCAGGGCCGGTTGCGGCAGTACGTGTTGGTGGTTTTGCTGGCGGCGGTGGCGGTGCTGGCGGCGCGCTTTGCGTGGGAGGCGCGGCGGCGGCGGCGGGCGGTGGGAGGGGCGGCCGCGCGGGTGGCGCAGGGGCGGGCGGGACTGGACTCGGAATTTTACGCAGTGGAGCGGCGGCTGGCGCAGATGGGGCTGGCGCGCGCGCCGCACGAGCCGATGCGGCTGTGGCTGGAGCGGATTGCGCCGCAGTTGCCGGCGGGGCTGCCGGCGTGGGAGCCGGTGGTGCGGCTGCATTATCGGCTGCGGTTTGATCCGCGAGGCCTGACGCCAGAGGAGCGGGAGCGGTTGCGGCGGGAGAGCGCGGCGCTGCTGGCGGGGCTGGCGGCGGCCCGGCCTGCGGCACGCAAGGCCCAGGCCAAGGGAGAGCGGGTTTGAGCGGACTACTGGGCCCGGTTGAGGGCAGGCTGGCAAGGCTAGGCGGACGGGGGATGGTCAGGTAATTATGGCGCTTGCCTGTAAAACGGGCGGCGAGTTAGATATGTCGTGTTGGAAGTTTGATGCGCTATGGCAAGCCATCCGGATGTTGAATGTCCTGCTCCTGCCAGGCTGGTTCACAAGACACGCTTGGGGCACATTTATTTGGGTGATTCATTGGCGCTTTTTCGGGATTGGATTGCCGAGCAGTCTGTTGATTTGATCATGACCAGTCCGCCGTTTGGATTGGTGCGCAAAAAGGACTACGGCAATGTTGCCGCGGATCAGTATGTGGAGTGGTTTCGACCTTTTGCCCGCGCATTCCAGCGCGCCCTTAAACCCAACGGATCCCTGGTGATTGACATAGGCGGAGCTTGGAATCCCGGCCACCCCACCAAGAGTCTTTATCAATACGAGCTTCTTATCTGCCTTTGTCGGGAATTTGGATTTCATCTGGCGCAGGAATTTTTTTGGTGGAATCCGGCTAGACTTCCCACGCCGGCCGAGTGGGTGACTGTCCGGCGGATTCGTGTCAAAGACGCCGTCAATTGTATTTGGTGGCTCTCCCCGAGTCCCTGGCCCAAAGCCAGCAACCGGCGGGTGCTGCAGCCTTATTCAGAAAGCATGAAAGAGCTGCTGGCCAAGGGCTATAAGCCCAAATTAAGGCCATCTGGGCATGACATCTCGGATAAATTCGGAACCGATAACGGAGCGGCCATTCCCCCCAATCTGCTGGCCATTGCCCACACGGAAAGCAATTCGAGGTATATTCGCTATTGCGCGGAAAATGGCCTTAAACCCCATCCTGCCAGGTTTCCCTGCGAGCTGCCTGAATTTTTCATTCGCATGTTAACAGACGCCCACGATTTAGTTGTCGATCCTTTTGCGGGAAGCTGCGTGACCGGGGAAGCGGCGGAGAAGTGCGGCAGGCGTTGGATTTGTTGCGAGGTGGTATATGAATATGTGCGGGGAGCGGTCGGACGGTTCACGCCCTCAACAGGCGTCAGTTATTCCTCCGACTCTCCGGCTGCCGACGAACAGGAGGGAACGTGGTACCGGGTCTACAAACCGGGACTCAAGTGGAATGGGGTTGAGGATGATCCTTTGCCTGCGGACGGCGGCCTTAAGCGCCCAAAACGCCAGCCAAGGGACAAACCGCACGGAGGTCAAACACCCCGCGAGACCGAGCCGGTTCAGATGTTATTGATGGAGACGGCCTCGGCCGAGGTCAAGAAGCGTAAAAAGCCTAAAAAGCAATAAAGGCCAGTTATGGCGGTTCGTTTGAAAAAAGCTGTTTTGTTGGAGCGCATGGTAGCAGGCCTAAGGCTCTCTGGCTGGAACGCTGCTGTTTTGAGGGCGGAGCATCCGTTCGAGGTTTCTCTCGTCCACCCTGAGCTGTGTTTGGTGGTTATATGTTACATTTGGAATTTAACCTATGGCGGCAAACCGCGTAACCCCAACGAGCTCCGGATTCAAATCACGGGCATTGACCAGTTCCAGGTGAGAGAAGGCGCAAAGACGTTGTTGTTGGGATGGAGTGAGGAGGAGCAGGTTTTTGCAGGTTTTGATGTTACTAAGCACTTGCTCTCCATGAAGGGACGCTCGCCTTCCTTGCAAGTGCGCATCGAAACGCTGCGCCAGGCAAAAGAAAAAGGATTTTTTCCCCAGATTCGTGCCAATGAGGAGATTGTCATCGCGTTTCGCCCCGACTTTTTTGCGGCTTACGTCCAGGAGATGGAGGAAATGCACCGGACCGCCCAGCAACCCCTTGAGCTGGAGCATCTGTTTTCCATGGCCCGCGCGGAGCGACCGCCGCAAATCGTGGACGTACCGGCAGGGCCGCGGCGCAGTGTGCTGGCGCGCATTAACCGCAAAGTGCGGGATGCACGCTTTCGTAAGAATGTCCTGGCGGCTTACGAGTATCGCTGTGCTGTCAGCGGCATCCAGCTGGAGCTTGTCGAGGCGGCTCACCTGATTCCGGTGGAGCATGAGCGCGGCACCGATGAACTGAAGAATGGAATCTGCCTGAGCGCGTTACACCACCGGGCTTTTGATCTGGGGTTGATCGGCATAAAAAAGGATTATTCAGTCATCATCAACCAGCGGCGCCTGCAGGAACTTCGCCGCACGGGATGGGATGGCGGAGCGGAAAAATTTCAGAGCACCTTGCGTGATCAGATTCTTCTGCCCGCTCGGCGCGATCATTACCCTGATCCGGAATATTTGGTTTTCGGTCAGTTTTTGCGTGGCTGGTCTGAGAAAGACCTGACCTAAATGAGAGGAAATGTGAGCGAAGTGCGTGCGCCGTTATTTGTTATTACCTGAATACTTCCCGCTCGGCGGCTGGCACAACGATGGAGGACAAGCAAACTGATTGAACAGCTTGTAACCGGGAAACGCTCTTGCCGTCGAATAATCAAGCACTACCTCCACCCCTGATAAATCGGGGGGTTGATGAAGAACAACCAGCTGCGCGACTATGCGGGAGGAAATTTGCAACATAATTCCCCCTTTTTTGAGCGTTCTTTGCCAGCCATTTAACGCATCAAGATTGAGGGAGGCCCGGCTGGCGGCGGGGGACGGCGCTTGATATTTTGGGGGGGATGGCATAGGGTGGGGGGCGAGTTCAGCGTATGCATGTCCTGGCCATGCGGGTGTGGGTGTTTTCCGTATTGTTCCCGGTATTGCTGCCGGTGTGGGTGGCGGCGGCCACGCCGCCGAATGTGGTGATTTTATTTGCCGATGATCTGGGCTATGGGGATGTGGGGTGCTATGGGGCGCGGGATATTGCCACGCCGCATCTGGACCGGCTGGCGGCCGAGGGGGTCAGGTTCACACGGTTTTATGTGTCGCAGCCGGTGTGCTCGGCGTCGCGGGCCTCGTTGTTGACGGGATGTTATGCCAATCGGGTGAGCGTTCATGGGGCTTTGGGGCCGCGGTCGGCGGTGGGGCTGCATCCGCAGGAGACGACGCTGGCGGAGGTGTTGAAGGCGCGGGGCTATGCCACGGCGCTTTTGGGGAAATGGCATTTGGGGGATCGGCCGGAGTTTTTGCCGACGCGGCAGGGGTTCGAGGTGTATTTTGGCCTGCCCTATTCGAATGACATGTGGCCGTATCATCCGGACTACGTGAATTTGCCGCCGGAGCAGGCGCGGCGCAAAGCGGGGTATCCGGATTTGCCGTTGTATGAGAACGAGCGCATCCGGGTGGCGCCGGTGACGGCCGAGCATCAGGCGCAGCTTACGACGTGGTACACGGAGCGGGCGGTGGGGTTCATTGAGCAGAATCGGCGGCGGCCGTTTTTTCTGTATGTGGCGTATGCGATGCCGCATGTGCCGTTGTATGTGTCGGAACGATTCAAAGGGCGGTCGGGGCGTGGGTTGTATGGGGATGTGATCGTGGAAATAGACTGGAGCGTGGGCGAGATTTTGGGCGCGCTGCGGCGGCACGGGCTGGAGGGGCGGACGCTGGTGATCTTCAGTTCGGACAACGGGCCGTGGCTTTCGTACGGGAATCATTCCGGGTCTGCCGGGCCGTTGCGGGAGGGGAAGGGGACGGTGTGGGAGGGGGGTGTGCGGGTGCCGGGGTTGATGCGATGGCCGGGGCGGATCCCGGCGGGGCAGGTATGCACGCAGCCGGCGATGACGCTGGATTTGCTGCCGACGATTGCGCGGCTGGCGGGGGCGGCGCTGCCGACGAACAAAATTGACGGGCAGGACATCTGGCCGCTGATGGCGGGGCATCCCGGGGCGGTCAGCCCGCATGAGGCTTATTATTTTTATTATCAACAGAACGAGCTGCAGGCGGTGATGAGCGGGCCGTGGAAGCTGATTCTGCCGCACACGTACCGCACGATGCAGGGTCAGGCGCCGGGCCGGGATGGCCGGCCGGGGACGTATCGGATGGTGAAAGTGGAGCGGCCGGAGCTGTACCAGGTGGACGAAGATCCCGGCGAGACGCGCGATTGGGCGGCCGAGCGTCCTGACGTGGTGACGCGCCTGCTGGCGCTGGCGGAGCGGGCCCGGGCGGAGCTGGGGGATGCGCTGACCGGGCGGCAGGGCGCGGGGGTGCGTCCGGCGGGGCGTGTGGCGGCGGCGGCGGCGGCTCCTTGAATCTTTTTATTTTATGAACAACACGTCTCACGAAGTCACCAACTCGCGGCATCGCTGGCGATTTTTCATGGCCGGCGGTTTTGACCAGGTGCATTTGAACACCGGCGACGATTTGCGGGCGCTGGGGCAACTGGATCAAACGTTGTGGGTGGCGCTGGCCTGTCCCACGCGGGGGCTGGAGCTGGATGCGGCC
Source organism: Verrucomicrobiia bacterium (assembly GCA_026414565.1). NCBI lineage: Bacteria > Pseudomonadati > Verrucomicrobiota > Verrucomicrobiia > Verrucomicrobiia bacterium. The sequence goes on along the minus strand of JAOAIT010000010.1, from coordinate 20,639 downwards.
ACGCTGGATTTGATGGACACGGACAAGGATGGGCGCATCCGGCCGCCGGAGCTGCTGGCGGCGGTGGAGTGGGTGTGTGGGGTGGTGAAGGATCCGGGCTGTTTTTTGACGCCGGGGGAGTCGCTGCCGCTGGCGCAGTTCAATGAGGCGCATCCGGAGGGGCGGGCGCTGCTGGCGGCGGCGCGGCAGATTTTGCGGAATCTGGGGCGGCCGGAGGCGGGGGAGATTGCGCTGGGGGACACGATGGATCCGGCGCGGATATTTGCGCATACGGTATTCAACGGGGACGGGGTGGTGCCGCCGGAGGCGGCGGGGGAGGAGGCGGTGCGCGAGGTGTTGCAGGACATGCTGCAGTGTGTGGGCGGGGTGCCGGATCGGAGCGGCAAGCCCGGCGTGAATGCGGCCAAGGTGGAGCAGTTTTTCCAGGCGGCCAGCGCGTATGTGGCGTGGCGGCAGCGGGGGGCGGGGGATCCCGCCATCTGGCCGCTGGGCGAGGCCGGCACGGTGGCGGCGGTGCAGGCGTTGCAGGCGGTGCGCGCCAAGGTGGATGATTATTTTGCGCGGTGCCGGCTGGCGGCGTTTGATGCGCGCGCGGCGGGGCCGTTGAATCGGGAGGAGAAGGAATATGCGGCGGTGGCGGCGCAGGAATTGAGCGCGGAGGCGCGGGAGTGCCGGAGCCTGCCGCTGGCGCGGATTGAGGCCGGCAGACCGCTGCCGCTGGGGGAGGGTTTGAATCCGGCGTGGGCCGCGGAGATGGCGGCGTTTCGGGCGGTGGCGGTGGTGCCGGTGCTGGGGCCGCGGACGGAGCTGGCGGAGGGGGACTGGCTGCAGTTGCAGGCGAAACTGGGGCCGTGCCAGGCCTGGCTGGCGGCGAAAGCGGGGGCGGAGGTGGAGCGGCTGGGGCAGGCGCGGGTGGAGGCGATTTTTGGGGGGCCGGCGCGGAAGGCCATTGAGGAGCTGATGGCGCAGGATCTGGCGGTGAGTGTGGAGTCCAACGCGGTGCTGGCGGTGCAGAAGCTGCTGCGTTTTCGCCGCGATCTGCCGAAGCTGCTGGTGAACTTTGTCAATTTTCGGGACTTTTACAGCCGGCGGGACAAGGCGATATTCCAGGCCGGTTCGTTGTACCTGGATCAACGGCGGTGCGATTTGTGTTTGCGGGTGGAGGATGCGGGGCGGCATGCGGCGATGGCGGGGCTGGCGGGGACGTATCTGGCGTACTGCGATTGCGTGCGGCGGGGCACGGGGGAGAAGATGCAGATAGTGGCGGCGTTCACCAATGGCAGCTCGGACAATTTGATGGTGGGGCGCAACGGGGTGTTTTATGACCGGCAGGGGCGGGACTGGGACGCCACCATCACGCGCATTGTGGACAATCCGATCAGCCTGCGGCAGGCGTTTTGGGCGCCCTACAAAAAATTTGTGCGGTTGATTGAGCAGCAGGTGGCCAAACGGGCGGCGGCGGCGGAGGCGGCCTCGACGGCCAAGCTGGAGAGCGCGGCGGCGACGGCGGCCACGCTGGACAAGGCGAAACCGGCGGAGGCGAAGAAGATTGATGTGGGGACGGTGGCGGCGTTGGGGGTGGCGGTGGGTTCGATCGGCACGGCGTTGAGCATTCTGGCCACGGGGCTGATGAAGATTGAGTACTGGCAGATTCCGCTGGTGTTTGCGGGTTTGATGCTGCTGATCAGCGGGCCGTCGGTGATCATGGCGTGGCTGAAGCTGCGGCAGCGGAATCTGGGGCCGATTTTGGACGCCAACGGGTGGGCGGTCAACGCCAAGGCGCGGATCAACGTGCCGTTTGGGGCGGCGCTCACGCGGGTGGCGCGGCTGCCGGAGGGGGCGCAGCGGGATTTGGTGGATCCGTTTGCGGAGAAGAAAAGCCCGTGGCCGTATGTGGCGGTGGTGGGGGTGATTTTGTGGCTGACGTATCAGGTGTTGGATCGGCAGGGGCTGATCCATGCGTGGACGCACGGGTGGTTGGGGAAACCGGCGGCGGTGCAGGCGGCGCCGGCGGAGGGCAAGGGCCAGGGCAAAGGCCCGTGAGGCGGGGCAGCCTAAAACTTCAGCTCGGTGGTTTGGACGCGCGCCACCCACTTGATGCGCTGGCCGGCGAGGCCGGTGACGCGCAGGATGAGGGCCTTGTTGGTGTTGTCCGCGGCGACCTGGGGGTTGGGGATGCCGGTGATGTCGGAGCCGAGGGCGGTGACGGAGGGGGTGCCGACGAGGGAGACGGTGCCGGCGACATTTTTGATGACGCCTTCGAGGCGGAAGCCGGCGGAGCCGCCGGCGTTGTTGCGGGCGGCGATCATGATTTGAAAGGACCAGGTGCCGTTGGTGGGGACGAGCATGCGCTGGGTGCGGCCGTCGAGGAAGAGTTCGAGGGTGGCGGCGTTGGTGGTGGTGCGGCGGAGGACGTACAAGGAGGATTGGGCATCGCCCCAGGAGTTGTCCATGCCGCTGGCGTAGGCGAGCTGGCCGTAGCTGAGGGCCGCGGCCTGGGCGCCGCCGGGGATGGTGGCGTAGGCGGCGCCGGGTTGGACCCAGTTATCGGCGCCGCCGCCGACGGTGCCGAAATGGGCGTTGTCATCCACGTAATTATAGTAGCCGCCGGCGATGGTGGCGTCGTCGCTGTTGCCGATGTAATTGAGTTCGCCGCCGCCGACGGTGGCGCCATAGGCCAGAGTGTCCACGAGGTTGCTGAAGCCGCCGGCGATGACGGAGATGTTGCCCCGGTTGGTATTGTACAAGCCGCCGCCGATGAAACTGCCGGCGGCGTCCTGGCTGATGGTGTTGTAGCGGCCGCCGCCGATGCTGGAGCTGGCGGCGCCGGCGAGGAGGGAATTGTAGGCGCCGCCGCCGATCCAGCCGGCGGGGGCTTCCGTGCCGATGGTGTTGAAGTTGCCGCCGCCGATGACGGCGTGCTGGCTGTTGGTGTTGACGTAATTTTCCTCGCCGCCGGCCACGACGGCGAAGTGGCTGAAGCTGTCAATCCAGTTGCCGGTGCCGCCGCCGATGAAGGCGGACCAGGTGTTGGTATAGACGACGTTGCCGTAGCCGGCGACGACGGCGGATTCATTGGCGTTGCTGTGGACGAGGTTGTAGCGGCCGGCCCCGACGAAGGCGAAGGCGCCGCCGACGGCGTTGGCTTCGGCGCCCTGGCCGCCGCCGGCGATGACGGCGCCGAGGGTGCCGGGGAAGGCCAGGTTGGCGGCGTCGCCGCCGATGAGGTTGGGGACGCCGGTGGTGGGCTGGGCGAGGAGGAAGCGGGTGTTATTGACGCGCAATTCGAGGGGCTGGTTGTCGGCGGTGCCGAGGAAATGGGAGCCGGGGAGGGTGCCGGCGTTGCCGGTCAAGGCCCAGGCGGGGCCGCCGGGGCCGGGGCCGCTGATGACGAGGGTGTTGCCGCGGGGGTTGATGGTAATGCCGTTGGTGCCGCTCAACTGGACGGCGTCGCGGAGGCCGTTGAGACTGGTGACGATCTGGTTGGTGGCGATTTTGGTCAGGGTGACGGCGCCGTCCTTCAAGCTGGCGGTGTTGACGGCGTTGGCGGTCAGGGCCTGGGCCACGGCGGCATTGGCGGCGAAGGTGGCATAGGGGGCGGGGAGGAGGGGCTGGCGCGGCGTGAGGGGCGTAAAGGCGCCGCCGCCGGCGGGGCGCACGGCCACGGCGAGCCAGAGGGCGGTGCCGTTGAAGGGGGCGGGGCCGAAATCCACCTCGGCGGAGAAGAGGCCGTTGGAGACGCTGACCTGGAGATTGGTGATTGGGCCGGCGAGGGGCGCGCCGCCGGAGGGGGTGTCAAAGAGGGTGAAGGTCAGGTCGTACAGCCCCTGGGCGGGCTGGCCTTGCTGGGTTAGCCGTCCTTGATAGAGGAAGGCGCTGCCGAGAGGGGCGGCCGCCAGGGTGAGGGTCAGGGAAAGGAAAAGCATCCCTGCGTGAAGACCAAAGGTGTGTTTCATAAGTTGCAAAGCCATCAAACGATGCTGCGTAACATATAGACGAGGGGGATGGCTGCCGCCATCAAAAAGGCAGGGGGAGCGGGGCGTGGGGGAGGGTGAGGGGCGGGCGGATTCCGGCATTGACTTCAAGCGGGCAACCCGTTATTCCCGACGCCAGAAAAACAACACGACATTATGGCCGCCAAATCCGCCGAGAAAACCGCCCCCGCCGAGAGTAAAGCCGCGAGTGATGCCGCCAAGCAGCAGGCGGCGCGGCAGCGGGATCTGGAGAACGCGATAGCCACGATCACCAAGGCGTATGGGGATGGGGCGATCATGCGGCTGGGGGAGGCGCGGGCGGATCGGCAGATTGAGGTGATTCCCACGGGGGCGCTGGCGATGGATCTGGCGCTGGGCGTGGGGGGCATTCCGCGGGGGCGGGTGGTGGAGATTTTTGGGCCGGAGTCGTCGGGGAAGACGACGTTGATGCTGCACGTGATAGCCAACGCGCAGAAGGCGGGGGGGCAGGCGGCGTTTATTGACGCGGAGCATGCGCTGGATCCGGCGTATGCCAAGCGGCTGGGGGTGAATCTGGATGAGCTGCTGGTGTCGCAGCCGGACAGCGGGGAGGAGGCGCTGAGCATTTGCGAGACGCTGGCCCGGTCGAATGCGCTGGATGTGATTGTGGTGGACTCGGTGGCGGCGCTGGTGCCCAAGGCGGAGCTGGAGGGGGAGATGGGGATGGCCACGATGGGGATGCAGGCGCGGTTGATGAGCCAGGCGCTGCGGAAATTGACGGCGATTCTGGCGAAGGCCCGGACGACGTGCGTGTTCACCAATCAAATACGGGAGAAGGTGGGGGTGATGTTTGGGAACCCGGAGACGACGCCCGGGGGCAAGGCGCTGAAGTTTTACGCCAGTGTGCGGATTGACATCCGGCGCCGCGACAGCATCAAGGACGCCGCGGGGAATGTGGTGGGCAATCATGTGAAGGTGAAGATTGTGAAGAACAAGGTGGCGCCGCCGTTTGCGGAGGCGGAGTTTGACATTCTTTTCAATCAGGGGATCAACCGGGAGGGGAGCATTTTGGATGTGGCGGTGGAGCATGGGGTGGTGGACAAGAAGGGGGCGTGGCTGCAGTTTGGGGGCGAGCTGATCGGGCAGGGCCGGGAGGCGGCGGAGCGGGCTCTGCGGGAGAATCCGGCGCTGGCGCAGAAGATCGTGGAGGCCATCATGGCGAAGCGCGCGCAGGCGCAGGCGGCCGCGGAGGGGGGCGGCAAGAGCTAGCGGTGCGCGCGGGGGCGGGCGGGGGATTCAGGCTTGCTTTTGCTCGAGAGCTGCTTCAGGGTTGCTTCATGGTAACGCCCACCTGCCAGAAGTGCCGCAAGACCATACCGGCGGAAGATGTGAACGTGGCGCAGGATGTGGCTTTTTGCCGGTGGTGCAATGTGGCGTATGTGCTGTCGGAATTGACGCAGGAGAGCGGGCTGGAGGCGGAGGTGGATGTGAGCCGTCCGCCGGGGGGCGTGACGGTGCGGAATGACGGGGTGTGGCGGGTGATCCGGGCGACGCATCGCTCGCTGGTGGCGGCGGCGGGATTGTTGTTTGTCTGCCTATTTTGGAATGGGATCTTGTCGGTGTTTGTGCTGCTGGCGCTGGCTTCGACGCTCATGCATTTGGGGGTGAATCTGCCGGAGTGGTTTCCGGCCATTGACATGAAGGAGAACGCGATGCCGGTGGGGATGACGATTTTTCTGTGGATTTTTTTGACGCCGTTTATCGTGGTCGGGCTGGGCATGTTTTTTTCGTTTTTAAGCAGTCTGATGGGGCACACGGAGGTGCGGCTGCGGGCCACGGAGGGAGTTATATACAGCGGGATCGGGCCGTTGAAGTGGCCGCGGCGTTTTGCGCCCGGGGAGGTGAAAAGGGTGCGGTTGTCGGAGGAGGAGCACTACACGTCGAAAGGGGGACGGCGGACAACCAAAGCCATCGTGCTGGAGCTGGAGAACGGCAAGAGTCTCAAGTTTGGCACGGCCCTGACAGATGAACGGCGGGCGTTTGTGGCGGCGGCATTGCGGCAGGAGCTGGCGCACCGGCTGTGAGGGGGCCGGGGCGGGGCGGGGGCTAGTAGGGTTGGAGGCGGCGGTAGGCGGTCATTTGGAGGGGGGTTTGGGAGGGGTAATGGATCAGCATGTCGGGCAGCCGCATGAGGACCCAGGGCTGGTAGATGTCGGCGCCGTTTTTGGTGAAGACGATGTCATCGGCGATATAGACGCACATGTGGACGGCGCGCCACATCTGACCGGGTTCGTAGAGGAGGATGAGATCCCCGAAACGGGTGGGCCGTTCGATGCGCTCATATTCGGTGGCAAGGGCCGTCTGGATGTATTGGGAGTCGAGGAAACGAGGGTCGGGGTTATCCCGGCCGAAATTCATGGAGGTCCAGAAACAATCGGGCGCGCGCACCATGAAGCGGTTGGTGGGGTGGGGGTAGGTGTAGAGCAGGGATTGGGCAAGCGGGGGGAAGAAGTAGGAAACATTGAGCGAGGCGCCGCCGGGGGCGCGGGCCATGCTTTCGAGGAGGGGTTTGAGGTTGCGGTTGCGGCGGGGGGAGCCCCAGTAATTCAGCAGGGGCGTGACATCCGCCCGCTCGGGGACGTGGAGGGTGACGATGAGGGTGGGGACGCGGGAGAGGGCGCGGGCCAGGGCGCGAACTTCGTTGGTGGGGAGGGTGAGGCGGAAGTAGTGGGCGTCGTAGAAGCAAAGGCGGTGGTCCTGCTGGCACATCATGCGGCGGAGGGCGGCGAGGGTGTCGGGGCTCAGGCCGCTTTGGGCAAACCATTCGTCGAAGCCGTCGGCGCGGTACACGAAGGGGTAGCGCTGGGTGAGGTTTTCGGGGTGGCGGGCCAGCTCGGCGTAGAGGCGTTGGCGGAGGTCGGGGGGGAGGTCCCGCACGAGGTCGAGCGGGGGTTTGAGGATGACTTTATGGGGATGGATTTCCCAATGGTTGGTGTCGAGCAGCCGGGGCAGCCATTCGGGGGGCGGTTGGAGGGAGCGAAGCAGTTCGGCCAGTTGATCGGGGTGCATGCCCGGGAAATGCCAGGCCAGGGGAGGCACGGGGGCATCGTCCTGGAAGTATTCCTCGGGCCGCTCGATGACGATGGGGGTGACTTCGAGCTGGCCCCAGGGCTGGTCGGCGGTGGCGGCAACGGGGTTGGTGGAGGGGGCTGGGGGCTGGGGTTTGCGGTTGGCCAGGGAGTTCCACAAAACGGCCACGACGATGCCCAAGATTAGAAACAACCCATTCCAAGGGCTGAACCGCCAGCGCCCGGAAGACTTGGCCGTCCTCCGTGTTTGCGCTGCTCTACCCTTCACCTTCATGAAGAAACCAACATATAAATGAAAAGACGAGGGTGTATGCCCGAGGGGTTACGGCGGGGTAAGAAGAATTATATACCGTTTTATTAGGATATATAATTATTTGCGAAAGAATTGATTACAAAAAAGGCTGGCATCGAAGCCGTCCCGGCTGGCCGGGGCGCCGGGCCGGTGGCGTTCAGGAGCGCGTGGGGGCGGGCGGCGGGTCCTGGGGTGGGGGCAGGAGGTCGGCCACGAGGCGGGCGGCGCGGGCGGCGGCGCCTGGACCGCCCAGTTGGGCCATCAGGGTGCGCAGTTGGGCGCGGACGGCGGCGGCGTGTCCGGGGTGTTCGAGGAAGCCGAGGGCGGCCTGGGCGAGGGCCTTGGGGGTGGCCTGGTATTGGATGAACTCGGGGAAGATGGGGGAGCCGGCGAGGAGGTTGGGCATGGTGAGGGAGGGGACGGTGACGAGGCGGCGGGCCACTTCGTAAGTGAGCCAGGAGGTGATGTAGAGGGTGACGGTGGGGACGCCGAAGTAGGCACATTCCATGGTGACGGTGCCGGTGCAGGCGAGGGCCACGGAGGCCTGGCGCAAGTGGTTGGCAAGGCCGCCCACCTGGACGGAGACGGCCGGCGCGGCGCCGTGGGCGAGGGCGAGGGCGCGGAGGCGGTCATCGGGGAGGACCATGACGGCCGAGGCGGCGGGCACTTTTTGTTGGATGAGGGCCCAGGCGCCCAGGAGCGGGGGGAGGTGGCGTTTCAGCTCGGCGGTGCGGCTGCCGGGCAGCAGGAGGACGCGGGGCGGGCCAGCGGGTGGGGTGGGAGGGGGCGGGGGATGGCGGTCGAAGAGGGGATGGCCGACAAATTCGACGCGGAGGCGGGGGGCGTGCTGGGCGTACCAGGCTTTTTCGAAGGGAAAGATGCTGAGGAGCAGGTCGAAGTCGCGTTCGAGGGATTTGGCGCGGCCGGGGCGAGAGGCCCAGACCTGGGGGGAGACCATCTGGACGAGGCGGGGGTGCCATGAGGCGTCGGGCAACCGGCGGGCGAGGGCCTTGACGGCGTGGGCAAAGCGGCGGTTGAAGCCGGAGAAATCCACGCAGAGGATGACGTTGGGGCGGCGGGCGGCGGCGAGCTGGAGGAGATGATGAAAAATCTGGCGGAATTTCCAGTAGTGCCTGGCCACCTCCCAAAGCCCCACGACGGCGTGCTGGGTCATGTCCACGGCCAACTCGACGCCGGCGGCGGCGAGGCGTGGGCCGCCGGCGCCGAAGCAGCGGGGTGGCGGCTGGTGGTTGTCGCGGGCGTGGTGGTGGAGGGCGGTGATGAGTTCGGCGGCGAGGATGTCGCCGCTGGTTTCGCCGGCAATCACCATGATGGAAGGGGAGTCGGGCATGAGGCGGCTCAGGGAGGGCTCAAGGTTTCCGCGCGGAGCCAGCCCAGCCAGAGGAAGGCGGGCCAGGCGAGGGCGGGAATATAGAGGCCAAACTCGACGAGGCTTTGGGCGGCCCAGGCGAGGAGGCCGAGCCAGGCGGCGGCGGGCCAGGCGGAATGCCAGCGTGGGGGGCGGGTGGCGGCCAGGAGTCCGGCCAGGGAGAGGGAGTAGAGGAGCAGGCCGGGCAGGCCGGAATCGGAGGCTTGCTGGAGGTAATCGTTGTGGGCGAGGCGGGTGGGTTCGGCTTCCGGGGGTTTGCGGGTGCGATAGACGGAGGCGAAGGTGCCGGGGCCGGTGCCCAGCCAGGGGTGTTCGAGGGTGTTTTGCCAGGCGATGCGCCAATAGGTGAAGCGGGCGGCGGCACTGGGGGCGCCGCGGGAGAGGTACTCAGCGTATTTCCAACAGAAGCCCAGGAGACCGGCCAGGAGGACGGCGCCGGCGAGGGCGGCTTTGTAGCGGGGGGCCCAGGGGCCCAGCCAGAAGATGACGAGGATCAAACCGAGGGCGATGAGCCAGCCGGCTTTGGAGCCGGTCCAGAACAGGCAGGCCGCGCCGGCCAGGGCAACCAGCGCGGCGAGGGCGGCCGCCAGGGGGCGGGAGCGGCGGCGGCCCAGGCGCCAGGCCAGTGCGGTGGCCGGCGGCAGGGTGAGGAGCAGGCCGCCGGCGAAGGCGTTGGGATAGAAGAAGGTGGAGAAGATGCGGTTGCTGGCCAAGCGGGCGCGGAATTCCGGGGTGTCGAGGGTGGCGCGGAGGTCGGGGGGCAATTGTTCAAACTGGCGGCGGGTTTCTTCGAGGCCGCCGAGGCGCTGGTCCCAGCCGTTGAGGAGGGTGACGGCGACTGCCAGGGTGAGGATGGCCCAGAAATAATCGGGGTGGCGGGTGCGGGCGAGGACAAAGCGGCCGGCGACAAAACAGGCGACACAGGCCAGGAAATGGGGCAGGACGAGGCGGGTGAGCCGCGGCTCGACGGAGAAGGCGGCGGCGAGTGTCTGCCAGGCGAGCCAGGCGAGCAGGAGCCAGGGCAGGGCGCGCGTCCAGGGTTTGAGGGGCAGGGGGCGCGGGGGCGGCGGCAGGCGCCAGGCGAGGGCGACGGCGCCGAGCAGCCAGAGGCCCAGGAGGGCATAGCCCCAGCGTGGCGGCCAGGGAAGGAGGGTCAATTCCCAGAGGTTTTGGGGGGCGTGCACTTTTTCGGCGAGGATGACGGGGCTGCCCAGTTTGACGAGGGCCACGCCGAAGATGGCGCCGCTCCACAAGGCGAGCCAGGCGCTGGCGCGCCCGGGGGGCAGCGAAGGGGCAGGGAGCGGCGGCGGCGCAGCCATGGGGGAGGGGGAGGGCTAGAGTTGCATTTTGAGGAGGCCGACTTCCAACACGAGGGCCTCCTGGGCGTTGGTGCGGAGGCGGGCGGCCATTTCTTCCATGATTTCGAGGTTGGCCTGGGCCTGCGGGGGCTGGAGGCGGGCGGCGGCCTGGCGGGTGGCCGATTCGAGGGCGGGGAGGGCGAGGAGGGCGGCGGGGGTGTTTTGGGTGGCCAGCCAGACATCGCGGAGCCACCATTCGAGGGCCTGGAGCAGCTCGCCGCGCTGGCGGCGGTATTCAGCCTCGATGGCGGCCTTGAGTTCAGCCTCCCATTGTTCTTTCAGTTCCGGCTCGGCGTCGGGGTATTTTTGGAGGGGGGATTGGGCTTCGAGGCGCTGGGCGATGGATTCGCGGAGGCGGGTGAGCTGGGCGGCCAGCTCGCCGAGGAGGCGGTAACGGTCCAGGAGACTTTTGCCGGTGGCGGCGAGGGCGGAGGCGAAGTGGTGCAACCAAGATGCGATGTCCGGGGCGAGGCGGGGGCCGCTGCCGGAGAGGTTGAGGCGGAGGCAGCGGGAGAGGATGGTTTCGAGGAGGTTTTGGGGCTCGGTGCTGAGGAGCATGAGGACGGTGCCGGCGGGGGGTTCTTCGAGGGTTTTGAGGAAGGCGTTGGCGGCGCTGAGGTGGAGGCGGTCGGCTGCGACGAGGATGGCCACCTTGTGGTGGGCCTCGGTGGGGCGGAGATTGAGCTCGCGGATCAGCTCGCGGACTTGCTCGGTCTTGATGACGCGGGTTTTGGACTCGGGGCGGAGCCAGAAGACATCGGGATGGAGCTCATCGAGCACTTTGCGGCAGGGGAGGCAGGCGCCGCAGGGGTCGAGGGGCAGGCCGGCGTGGCCGCGGCGGGGGGGTTGGAGGCAGTTGACGGTCATGGCGAGGGCGCGGGCGGCGGCGGTCAGCTCATCGAGGTCGGGGCCGGTGAAGAGGTAGGCGTGGCCGAGGCGGCCCTGGTTGAGGCTGCGCTGCAACAGTTCGAGGGCGGGCTGGCGGGCGGCCAGTTGGGAGAGGGTCATAGGGCGTTACTCGGGCAAATCTTCGGGTTCGGATTTGGGGGGCCGGGGCGGGGGAAAGAGGCGGACGAGGAGGGGGATGCGGCCCTTGATTTCGCCGTCGAGGGAGATGTCCACGGAGTAGAAGCCTGGTTTGTCGAATTTCATGTGCTGGATGTTCACGATGAAGTTGCGGGAGACGAAGATGGCTTCTTCGGGGACCTCGACCTGGATGGGCATGGTGATGGGGGGCATGACGGGGCGGCCGTCTTCGTCCACGAAATTGAGGCCGACTTTGTGGGCGCCTTCCTCCATTTTATCAAACACCACGCGGAGGGCCACGGAGCACTGGGGGTGGACGGCGGGCATTTGGGCGGCGTTGATGGTGTCGAAGGTGCCCAGGATGTTGAGTTTGCCCTGGGAATCGGTGGCGGCATCGCACAACGAGGCAACTTGTATTTCCATAACCCCTGTTGTTTAACGCGGCGGCGGGCAAAAGGCACGCGAAAATCGAGCGTGGGCGGGGTGGGCGGGGAGGGGAGTGCAAAAACCTTGCCAAGCGCGCGGGAGTTGTGGCCTGCTAAGGTGCGCAACGGGCTAAAAAGAGTATGAGCAATGGATATCAGATGGTGGTGTGCGGCAGCGTGGTGCCGGATCCGCTCCAGACGCTGGAGCCGGTGAGCAGCGCCGCCGGGCCGGCGTTGAAGAATGAGATGATGCTGCCGATGGTGCTGGATCCATGGGCCAGCCATGCGTTGTATGAGGCGGCGCATCTGGCGGGCAAGCACGCGGGCAGCAAGGTGTGGCTGGTGAGTGTGGGGCCCAAGCCCAAGCTGCAGCAGGTGATGATGACGGTGGCGCAGAAAGTGCCGTTTGAGCTGGTGGCGGTGGATGGCCCGGCCTCGGGGTTCACGGATGCGGCGGAGACGGCGGCGGCGCTGGCGGAGGCCATACGGGGTTTGGCGGGGCTGGAGCTGAGCCGGTTGTTGTTGTTGGGGGGGGGGGAATCGGCCTCGGGGGGGGCGGGGGCGACGCTGGCGATGGTGGGGGAGCATCTGGGGATAACGGAGCAATTTCAGGGGGTGGACGAGCTGACGGTGCAGGCGGACGGGACGCTGCGGATTTTGGAGCGGGTGGAGGGGGGGCGGCATCAGATCAGCGTGTGCGCCGGGCCGCCGGCGGTGCTGGGGTGGGCCACGGGGAATTTGCCGGAGCCGCGCAACAATCCGCAAATTGGGATGATGAACATGCGGGGGATCATGCCGGCGCTGCAAAAGGCGCGGGCGGTGAAGCTGGCGGGGGAGGGGTTGAGCTATGTGCAGGTGACGCTGCCGCGGCAGCAGCGCGAGACGCGGATCATCAAGGACTGGACGGCGGAGCAGGTGGCGGAGGACGTGGTGAAGTGGCTGAAGGATTGAACTGGCGAAATCAGGACATGGGCTTATGGAGACGATTTTAGCGTTGTTGTTTGTGGAAGCGGACGGCTCGCTGGGCAAGGCGGCCCGGGAGACGCTGGGGGCGGCGCGGCAGCTCAGCGAGGCGCTGGGCGGGGCGGCGTGGGTGGCGGGACTGGCGGGGGAGACCACCGCGGCCGGGGCGGCGCAGTTGGGGGGGTGCGGGGCGGGGCGGGTGTTGCAGGTGAGCGGGGCGGAGCTGGCGCAGGCGCGGTATGCGACGGATGCGGCGGCGGCGGAGGCGCTGGCGCGGCAGGCGGGGGCGACGGTGATTCTGGCGCCGGCCAGCTCGCGGGTGAATCGGATTCTGCCCGGGGTGGCGCACCGGCTGAAGGGGCGGGTGGATACGCACATTACGGGTTTGAGCGTGGCGGAGGGGCAGTTGACGGCGACGCGGTGGTTTTACCGGCAGCGGATGGAGGCCGCCCTGCGGCGCACGCAGCGGCCGTGGTGTCTGGCGCTGGAGTCGGGCTGTTTTCCGGCGCTGGAGACTGCCGGGCCGGCGCCGGCGGTGGAGACGGTGGCGCTGCCGGCGGGGCTGGGGTCGCGGTCGCGGGTGACGGGTTATGCGGCGCCGGCGGCGGATGCGCAGACGATCCGGCCGGATGCGGAGCTGTTGTTTGTGGCGGGGGCGGGCTGGACGAAGAAGCAGGCCGACGGGCAGGCGCATGTGGCGGAGGCGGAGCGGTTGATTTTGGAATTTCTGCGGTTGAGCCGGGCCTCGCTGGGGAGCAGCAAATCGCTGGTGGATTTGAGCGGGGAGGGGCAGGCGGTGCTGTCGTTTTTGACGCATTTGAATCAGATTGGGCAGACGGGCGCGACGCCGCGGCATCCGAAGGGGCTGGCCACGTGCTGCCACGGGGAGGAGCCGCACACGGTGGGGTGGCGGTTCATCACGGAGCGGCGGGCGGTGAATTTGGATCCGAATTGCGGCTGGGCGCGGGGCAAGGCGGATGTGTTGTACGTGGCGGATGCTTTTGCGGTGATGCGGAAGGTGAATGAACTGCTGGCGGCGGGCGCCCCGGGTTGAGGGGGCGGGAAATCGTGGTTTCCGGGGCGGTCGAGATGAGGGCCGCCGGCTGGGGCTGCGGCAGGTTATGCGCATAATCAGCGGCACAGCGGGGGGGACGCTGCTCAAGGCGCCCAAGGGTCTGGATGTGCGGCCGACGCCGGATTTGGTGCGGCAGGCGGTGTTCAACAGTCTGGGCCTGCGGGTGGCGGGGGCGCGGGTGCTGGAGTTGTTTGGGGGGACGGGGGCGTTGAGTTTGGAGAGCCTCAGCCGGGGGGCGACGTTTGCCCTGTGCATTGAGCGATCGGCCAAACATGCCCGGTTTATTCAGGAGAATGCGCGGGCGTGCCGTTTTCCGGGGGAGGCGCTGCAGGTGCGGGTGATGGATGTGTACACGGCGCTGCCCCAACTGGCGGAGGCGGGGGAGCGATATGAGCTGATATTTGCCGATCCGCCGTACGGGGAGAAAAATGTGGGGTATCGGTCGCAGTCGCACGCGCAGCGGCTGCTGGATCATCCCGCGCTGCCGGGGCTGCTGGCGGAGGGGGGGTGGTTCATTTTGGGCCACGCGCGGCGAGACAGTTTGGAGGTGCCCGAGCCGTGGGAGGAGCTCAAGGTGCTGAAGCATGGGGATTCGTGGATGCGCTTTTTGCGGGTGCGGGGCGAGGCCAGCGGGGCGTGAGGCGGCGGGGGGGGCGGCCCGTTCATTATTCCGGCGGGTCGTGGGCGCAATCAGATCCTCCCAGGCAGTGGCGGCGGGCGGCCACGGCGCGGTAGGCGCGTTCGGCGAGCGGGAGGGCGCCGGGCAGGAAAAGCAGCAGGGCGGGGAGGCAGAGGAGGGGCAGGCGGAGCGCGATGAAGCGGAGGGCGGCGGCGCCGGCCAGGACGCGGCCATCGGCCGCGAGGCAGTGGAGGGCCTGTTGGAGATGGGCTGGAGAGATACCGCGGGTTTGAGCCAGGGACAAGGCGGCGTGGGCGGGGAGGCAATGCAGGTGGTGGAGCCAGTCGAGCTGCTGCAGGAGGCGGACCATGCGGGTGCAGAAGGCGCAATGACCGTCGTAGATGAGCAGGTGTTGGGCCATGCGTGGGGGGGTCTGGTTCACCGCCGCCGCGGCGGCGGGGCGGGGCGGGCATGGGGTGGTCAGGGCTTGGGCAGGGCGAAGTTGTCGAGGTAGAAGGAGGTGTTGGTGTTGGCGCTGCTCATGAAGCCCACCCAGGTGAGTTTTTGGAATTTGGGGTGGGCATGTTTGAGGTTGCGGAATTCGCGGCGGGGCTGGCCGGCGGGGGTGACGGCGAGATGCCAGAGGCCGGAGAGGTTGGGGCCGACATCGGCGACGATTTCGAAGTGCACCCAATGGTTGAGGGGGAGGGGCAGGGACTGGCCGGCGGCGGAGAGCTGGCCCTGGCGGATGGCGAGCATGGGGCCGGTGCGGTAGTCGCTTTCGCTCCAGTCGCGCCATTCAAAGACGACGTGGGAGGCCTGCTCGACGCGGAGGTCGAAGGAGTTGGTGAGGGTGCCGCGGGGGTGGTCCACGTGGAGGTAAAGGTGGGGCTGCCACTGGTGTTGGAGGCCGGGGGCGTCGGTGATTTTGAGGCTGTGTTTGCCGCTGGCGGCGGTTTCATCGGTGACGAGGATGGCATCGCCCTTGTTTTCGACGGAGAGGGCAAAGAGCCGGGGGCGCTGGCCGGGGGCGCTGCGCTCAAAGGTTTCGTGGACGGCGAGGGGCGATGGGGGCGGGGGCTGGCGCATGGGGGGAAAGGAGGCGTTGCGGGCCTTGGCCAGCCAGGCGGCGTCGCCATAGACGCCGGCCTTGGTGTAGTCGAAGGGCTGGAAGCCGAGGCGCAGGGCGGGGGAGTTGGGGCGGAGGCGGAAGTCGCCGCGGGCGGGGTCCACGAAGAGGGGGTCGGCGATGACGCTGCCGGTTTCGCGGCCGGTGGCGGCCTGCCAGTCGGCGAGGGATTTGCCGTTGAAGGTGGGTGGGTGGAGGGGATTCCAGTAGAGGTTGTTGCGGGTGAGGTGGCGGTTGGTGTGCCAGGGGCCGGAGTAGGCGGGGCTGGCGTTGGTCCAGTAGATGATGTTGCGTTCGAAGGTGAAGGAGAGGTGGGGTTCGACGCGGGTGATTTGGAGTTGGTGCTGGAGGCTGTTGAGGAGGAGGTTGTTGCGCAGGATGTTTTCGCGGCCGTAGTGCTGATGGAAGCTGCCGGTTTTGGTGTTATAGACGAGGTTGTTTTCGAAGAGGATGCCGGTGCTGCCCTCGTCGGTGTAGAGGCCCCAGCCGCCGTAGGAGTAGGCGTAGATGGTGTGGAAGACGTTGTTGGTGACGACGGTGCCTTCGGAGGGTCCGAGGGTGTAGATGCCGCCCATGTCGCTGAGCATCCAGTAGCCGAGGTGGTGGACATGGTTGAAGGCGATGACGTTGCGTTTGGCGAGGCTTTCGGCGTAGCCCCAGCGCCAGCCGGCGCTGATGCCGGTGTAGAAGAGGTCGGCGATTTCGTTGTGGGTGATGTGGTTGTCGCCGCTGTGGCCGATCCAGACGCCGACGGCGCAGGGGAAGAGGCAGCCGCCGTGGCGGATGATGTTGTTGTCCACGGTGACGCGGAAGGTGCGCTCGGGTTCTTTGGCGATGGTGGTTTCGCCGATGCGGACGCCGCCGGCGCCGAAGTCAAAGAGGTGGCAGCGCTGGATGAGGATGTCGCGGCAGCCTTTGCGGAACCAGATGGCGTAGGTGCCGATG
Source organism: Verrucomicrobiia bacterium (assembly GCA_026414565.1). Classification (NCBI taxonomy): domain Bacteria; kingdom Pseudomonadati; phylum Verrucomicrobiota; class Verrucomicrobiia; species Verrucomicrobiia bacterium. The sequence goes on along the minus strand of JAOAIT010000010.1, from coordinate 4,375 downwards.
TGGCCGATTTCGCAATCTTCGACGCGGACATGGCGGGCGCCGTCGGCCTGGAGCACGGCCTCGATGGGGGCGGCGGCCTGGGCGGGTTCGAAGCCGGAGGGGGGCGTGAGCCATTGGGCGTGATGGAAGGTGAGGCCGCGGAAGTGGAGGTGCTCGACATAGCGGCCGTTGGGGGCGTCGCCTTTGAGGATGATGAACTTGTCCACGACGGGGGCGACGACTTCGGCGCGGGTCATGTCCTCGCCGGGGCGGGGGAGGTAGGTGAGGGTGCCGTTGCGGGCGAGGAACCACTCGCCGGGGGCGTCGAGGGCGCGGCGGTAATTTTCGAGGATGTAGCCGTTGTTCATGCGCCAGGGGTTCCAGGGTTTCATGCCTTCGCCGGAGGTGATGAGGGCTTTTTCCTCGGCGTCCACGCGGTCCAGGAAACGGCGGGTGTTGTCCCAGTTGTGATAGACGACGAGGTTGACGTCTTTAAGTTCGTCGTCGGTCAGGCCGGCGATGGCGGGGAAGTCTTCGGGGCGCATCCAGAGGGTTTGGCGGGCTTGTTTGGCGCGGCGGTCGCCGCCTGTGAGGGGCTCCTCTTTGACATCGGCGAGGTAGAACCAGAATTGATTGGGGGAGCGGGCGCGGGTGGCGCGGCGGCCGTTGACCCAGAGCTGTTCGAAGTACCACTGGCCGGCGGCGACATCGGGGAGCTGGGCCTGCCAGAGGCCGTTGGTGGCGCGCTGGAAGCCGCGGATGATGCGTCCGCCGCTGAAGACGGGGCGGGCGCCGGGGGCGGCCTGGTAGGTGATGGGGGCGGAGGGGGTGCCGCTGTCCTCGAGTTCAAAGAGGAGGGGCGCGGTGAGGGTGTAGCGTCCATCGGCCACCAGCACGCGCACGGGCTCGCGCAAGGGGCCGGCGGCCTTGAGCCGGCGGAGGGCGTCGCGGGCGCCGGTGAGGGAGGCGAGGGGGCCGTCGGTGCGGGCGGGATTGGGTTTGGGGAGGCGGCCGGACCAGGCGTCATTGCCGTTGGGGGCGACGTGCAAATCCAGGGCTTGCAGCGGGGCGGCCAGGGCCAGGCTGAAAGCGAGGAGGGTGGCGGGGCGCCAGGGCAGGCAGGAGAGAAGCGATTTCATGGGCGTCATGTTTCCCGCGGTCACGCCGCCACTCAAGCGTAAAAGTGGCGGTTGTGGGGCGGGCGGGGTTGGGGGCGGAGGGGCGGGTTGCATCCGGGGCGCGATTGGGATAGGGTGGGGTCATGCGATTACCCTGGATTGGATGTTGGCTGGCGGGCGGATGGCTGGCGTGTTTGATGGCGCAAACCGAAGTGCCGGTGCCGTTGTGGCCCCAGGGCGCGCCTGGCGCGCTGGGGAAGGAGCCGAAGGACATTCCCACCTTGACGCCGTATCTGGCGCCGGCGGAGAAGGCCAGCGGGGCGGCGGTGGTGATTTGTCCGGGGGGCGGGTATGGGGCGCTGGCGAGCCATGAAGGGCATGATTATGCGTTGTTTTTGAATCAGCAGGGGGTGCATGCGTTTGTGTTGAAATACCGGCTGGGGACGGCGGGATACCGGCATCCGGCGATGCTGCAGGATGTGCAGCGGGCGCTGCGGCTGGTGCGGGCGCGGGCGGGGGAGGGGGGGGGGGACAAGGGGCGGGGGGGGGTGATGGGCAGCAGCGCGGGGGGGCATTTGGCGGCGACGGTGTTGACGCATTTTGACCGGGGGGTGGCGGGGGCGGCGGATGTGGTGGAGCGGGAGAGCTGCCGGCCGGATTTGGGCATATTGTGTTATCCGGTGATCAGCATGGGGCCGCTGACGCATGAGGGGTCGCGGTTTTTTTTGCTGGGTCCCAATCCGGATCCGGAGCTGGTGAAGCTGTTGTCCAATGAATTGCAGGTGACGGCGGAGACGCCGCCGTGTTTTGTGTGGCACACGGCGGATGACGCGGTGGTGAAGGTGGAGAACGCGCTGGAGTTTGCGGGGGCGCTGAGCCGGCACAAGGTGCCGTATGCGCTGCACATTTACCCGCATGGGCCGCATGGGCTGGGGCTGGGGGACAAGCCGCCGTTTGCGCAGCCGCATCCGTGGGCGCAGGAGCTGGTGCGGTGGCTGAAGGGCTTGAAGTTCATCAAGGCATGACGGACTTTTTCACGCGCCAGGAGGAGGCCCGCCGGCGGAGCGGGTGGCTGGTGATGTATTTTCTGGCGGCGGTGGCGGGGACGGTGGTGGCGGTGTATGGGGCGCTGGTGTTGTTGTTTGCGCCGGCGGGGAGTTGGTGGCATCCGCGGCTGTTCACCGGGTCGGCGATAGGGACGCTGGCGGTGATTGCGGCGGGCAGTGTGTTTCGGATTGTGGAGCTGTCGAGCGGGGGCGGGGCGGTGGCGCGGTCGCTGGGGGGCCGGCTGGTGTCGCCGCAGACGCGGGATGTGGCGGAGCGGCGGTTGTTGAACGTGGTGCAGGAGATGTCGCTGGCGTCCGGGGTGCCGGTGCCGCAGGTGTATGTGCTGGATGAGGAGCGGGGGATCAATGCGTTTGCGGCGGGTTTTTCGGTGAATGACGCGGCGATTGGGGTGACGCGCGGCTGTTTGGAATGGCTGAATCGGGATGAGCTGCAGGGGGTGATTGCGCACGAGTTCAGCCACATTCTGAATGGGGACATGCGGCTGAATGTGCGGCTGATTGGGTTGATTGCGGGGATCATGGGGCTGGTGACGATCGGGTCGCTGCTGCTGCGGGGGACGCCTCGCCGGGGGAAGGGTTCGGGGCAGGTGGTGTTGCTGGGGCTGGCGCTGGTGGCGATTGGGTGGATTGGAGCGTTGTTTGGGCGGATGATCCAGGCGGCGATCTCGCGGCAGCGGGAATATCTGGCGGATGCGGCGGCAGTGCAGTTCACGCGCCTGCCGGAGGGGCTGGCGGGGGCGCTCAAGAAGATTGGGGCGCTGGCGCAGGGCTCGCGGGTGGAATCGCCGCGCGCCGGGGAGGCGGCGCATTTGTTTTTTTCCCGTGCGGTGAGCGCGTGGTTTTCGACGCATCCGCCGTTGGAGGCGCGGATTCGGGCGCTGGATCCGTCGTTTGACGGGGTGTTTCCCCCGCTGAGGAAGGAGGGTTGGGCGGAGGCGGCCCGGGAGCCGGCGCCCGCGGGGGCGGCGGGGGCGCGGCGGGGCGCGCGGCCGCCGGTGGCGCCGATTCCGGCGCCGCAGGTGTTGTCGCTGGCGGGGACGACAACGCGCGAGCATCTGGCGCATGCGGCGGCGGTGGTGGAGGAGCTGCCGGCGGCGGTGGCGGGGGCGGTGGCGGAGCCGTTTGGGGCGGCGGCGCTGGTGCTGGCGCTGGTGCTGGACGAGCGGCCGGAAGTGCAGCAACGGCAGTTGGAGGCGCTGGCGCGGAAGGTGGGGCGGCCGATGGCGGAGGAGGCGCGGCGGCTGCGGGAGGTGGTGGCGGGGCTGGCGCCGAGTTACAAACTGCCGCTGGTGGATCTGGCGGGGCCGGCGCTGCGGGAGCTGTCGCGCGAGCAGTACCAGAATTTCACGCGGAGTTTGCAGGAGCTGATCGAGGCGGATCAGCGGTTGGATTTGTTTGAGTTTGCGCTGCAGAAGGTGGTGCGGCGGCATTTGGAGCCGCATTTTGAGCCGCCGCGGCGGCGGGTGGTGCAATATTATTCGCACAAAGGGCTGGCGGCGGAGATTGGGCTGCTGCTGTCGGCGCTGGCGCAGGTGGGGCAGCGGGAGGGGCGGGCGGTGCAGGCGGCATTTCAGAATGGGGTGGCGCTGCTGGCGGAGCAGGGGGTGTATATTCCATTTTTTGCGTGGGAGCAATGCCATGCGGAGGCGTTGGATCGGGCGCTGGATGCCTGTCTGGCGGCCGCGCCGGGGGTGCGGCAGCGGATCCTCAATGCCATGGTGGCGACGGTGACGGCGGACGGGGTGGTGCAGCCGGCGGAGGCGGAGCTGCTGCGGGCGTTTGCGGATGCGCTGGAGTGTCCGTTGCCGCCGTTGTTGGGGGGCGTGGCGTGAGGGGGGCCATCATCAACCCAAGCCTGCCATGAGTGTGATTTATCTGGAAATACTGGCCATCGTGGTCCTGTTGTTGTTGAACGGGCTGCTGGCGATGACGGAATTGGCGGTGGTGTCATCGCGCAAAGTTCGTTTGCAGAGCCTGGCCGAGCGCGGGGATCGCCGCGCGCGGGCGGCGCTGGAGCTGGCGCGTTCACCCAATCGTTTTTTATCCACGGTGCAGGTGGGGATCACGCTGGTGGGGGTGATGGCGGGGGCGTTTGGCGGGGCGACGCTGGCGGAGCCGCTGGCCGGGGGGCTGGGGCGGGCAGGGGTGGCGGCGCCATACGCGACGAGCGTGGCGCTGGGGGGGGGGGTGGGGGGGGGGGCGTATATGTCG
>JAOAIT010000009.1:300000-395260 GCA_026414565.1 Verrucomicrobiia bacterium | reverse complement strand
CCGGTGCTGCGCAGCGTGGCTTTCAACTGCCCGGCCGCGTCCACCACATAACCCGCCGGATGACCGGCGCTGCCATAAACCAGCGTGCGCGCCTGCGGATCCAGTTGCGCCAAAACCAGCGTCACAAAACGCTCGTTGCCCACGTCTTCGACCAACGTTCGGTTGGCCAGTGATAATATTTCTTCCACCTTTTCCCGATTCCGGGTCAGTAATCGCAGGTAGGCCCGGGTTTCCGCCATGAGCAGCGCAGGCCCGACGCCATGACCGGTGATGTCCGCCACCACCAGCCCCCACCGGCCTGAAGGCATGGGCAGATAATCGAAATAATCGCCGCAGGCGGCATCCGCGGGAAACGAGGCGCCGCTGATGTCAAATCCCTCCAATTGCGGGGCGCTGGCGGGAAAAAGCAGCCGCTGGATTTCACGCGCCACCTGCATTTCCTGCTCCCGGGCACGCAGGGCCTCCTCGGCCTTTTTGCGCTCCGTGATGTCGCGAATGAAACCCACATACCGCCGCTGGCCCTGCAACACCATTTCACTGGCGCTGATTTCAATGATCACCCGCCGGCCATCCTTGCGCAGCCCCACCGTCTCACACGCCATCCACCCGCTTTGGCGGCGCCCGCTGCGCACGTATTCCACAAAGGCCAGCGGATTGGCCTCGCGCAGCTCCGGCGGCTGCAGCAACGTGACGTTGCGCCCCAGCAACTCCACCGGCTTGTACCCAAACACCGTCTCCACCGCGGGATTGGCAAACTGAATGTAGCCGTTGGCATCCATCAACAAAACGGCATCCGGGCATGTCTCCCACAGCAGACGGTAGCGCAGCTCGCTCTCGCGCATCTGCTGCTCGGCCTCGGCCCGGGCGGCCCGCACCTTGGCTTCGCGCAGCTCGCGCTCCACCGCCGGCGCCAGGCGCGCGAGATTCCCCTTCATCAGGTAATCATGCGCCCCCGAGCGCATGCACTCCACAGCGATGTCATCGCCGATGCCGCCGGAAACCACCACAAAAGGAATATCCAGCCCCAGCTCGTGGAGCAGTTGCAGGGCCTTGGGGGCGCTGAACTCGGGGAGATGATAATCCGCCAGCACCACATCCCACGTCTGCTCCGTCAGGGCTGCGCGCATCTGCTCGGCGGTTTCGACGCGTTTGTAATGCGGCTCATACCCCCCCATGCGCAGCTCGTTGAGCATGACGCGGGCGTCGAATTCAGAGTCCTCCACCACCAACACGCGCAAGGGCCGCGGGGTGGCAGAGGCAGGCGAGGCGGAGGCAGACATGCTCATTGCGGGCGGTATTCCGCGCGGGCTTCCGGCAGCCACTCGCGCAGTTTGGCGATGCGCTTTTCGTCCAGCGGATGGGTGCGCAAAAACCACGGCGGGCCGCCGCCTCCCTGCTGGCGATTATAGGCGGCAAACCTCTCCCAGAAGCGAATGGCCTCCTCCGGATCATACCCGGCACGCGCCATGTATTTCAGGCCAATATAATCCGCCTCCTCCTCCTGCTTGCGGCTGTGCGGCAACGTCCGCCCCAGCGTGGCCCCCAAACCATAAGCCGTCATGGCCGCCGCCTGCACTTTGGGATCACTGCCGGACAACGAGGCCCCCAGGGCCTTGCCCGCCGCCTCCAGGGCCACCGCTTCACTCACCCGCTCCGCGCCATGCCGGGCGGTGGCATGCGCCACTTCGTGTCCCATCACCGCCGCGAGCCCGGCATCATTCTGTGTGATGGGCAGAATCCCCGTGTAAATGCCAATCTTGCCTCCCGGCAGGCAGAAGGCGTTGGCCTCCTTGCTTTCAAAGACCACAAATTCCCACTGGGCATTGGGAAGTTGGGCCACCGCGGCGATGCGCCGGCCCACCCGCTGCACCATGGCATTCAGCGCCGGATCCCGGCTGATGGGCAGCTCCTTTTTGAGTTTTTCAAAACTCGTCAGCCCCAGGGTCATTTCCTCCCCGGGCGTGAGCAGCATCAACTGGCGGCGGCCCGTCTCCCCCACCGTCGTGCAGCCGGCCAGCCAGCCGGCCATGGCCAGCGCCAGCCAGACTGCTGGATTGTTCACCGGTGACATCTTCATGCCTTAAGCTAAGCACAAAGCAACTTCTGGCTCAAGCCGCCTTTGTGGCTTGCGCCAATCCGTCAGGTTGGTTAGTACAACGTCATGCGATTCATAGGCAGTCTCATCGAAAAACTGCAACGGCACCCCAAACGGATTGTTTTTCCGGAGGGCACCGAGCCGCGCGTGCTGCAAGCCGCACGCCAGTTCCGCTCCCTCCGGCTGGGGGCGCCCATCCTTTTGGGGGACCGCACCGCCATCAAGGAAGCCGCGGAAAAGTTGAACATTAATCTGGAGGGCATCCGCATCATCAACCCCGCCACCAGCGAGGACCTGGATAATTTCGCCCGGCGCTTCGAGGCCTTGCGGCGCTCCAAGGGCATCAAGTTTGAAGAAGCGCGGGCGGCCCTGCTCAACCCCAATTATTTCGGCTCCATGATGGTGGCCATGCACCAGGCCGATGGGCTGGTTTCCGGCACCAATGAAATCACCGGCAGCGTCTTGCGCCCGCTCTTTCAAATTATCAAAGTCGCCCCGCACTTCACCACCGCCTCCTCCTGCATGATCATGGAGGTGGAAGACACCCGTTTCGGCGAGGAAGGCGTCATGTTCATGGCCGACTGTGGCGTCATCCCCGAGCCGACCGTGGAGCAACTGGCGGATATTGCCGTGACCACCGCCCAACTGGCCCACAAACTATTGAATGTTCGCCCCCGCGTGGCGATGCTCTCCTTCTCCACCAAGGGCAGCGCCATGCATCCCTCGGTGGGCAAAATGCAAGCCGCCACCGCCCTCGCCATCCGCAAGGCGCAGGAGCACCACCTGGACGCTGATTTCGACGGCGAATTGCAGGCGGATACCGCCCTGGTGCCTGACATCGCCCGGCGCAAACTGCCCGACAGCAAGGTGGCCGGCCGCGCCAACGTGCTCATCTTCCCCGACCTCAACGCCGGCAACATCGCCAGCAAATTCGTCCAGCACATCGCCCGGGCCAACGCCTACGGCCAGATCATGCTGGGTCTGGACCGGCCGGCGGCTGATGTCTCCCGCGGCTCCAATGCCCACGACATTCTCGGGGTGGCGGCGATCGTGGGCGTCCAGGCCATCGATTATAAATCCCTTTATCCTGACGCAGGCGACCACATCCCCGGTGAATAAGCCCTGCTGCAGTTCATGCTCATGAATCGGACCACACCGCGCGTCTTCATTGCCGCCACGCGCCAGAACGACGGCAAAACCACCACCAGCCTCGGCCTCATGGCCGCCCTGCAACGCTACTATCCCCGCATCGGCTACATCAAACCGGTGGGGCAGCGTTTTGTGGAAATCGCCGAGCAGAAAATTGACGAGGACACCGTCCTCATGGACAGCGTGTACAAGCTCAACTGCCCCCTGGTGGACATGTCCCCCATTGCCGTGGAGCCGGACTTTACCCGGCGCTACCTCGAAAGCGCCAACAACGATGCCCTGGTGCAAAAAATCCAGCGCGCCTTTGACCGCGTGGCCTGGGAAAAAGATTTTGTCCTCTGCGAAGGCTCCGGCCACGCGGGCGTGGGCGCCGTGTTTGATTTGTCCAACGCCCAGGTGGCGCGCGTCCTCGGCGCCAAGGTCATCATTGTGTCCCGCGGCGGCATCGGCAAGCCCATTGACGAAGTCACGCTCAACAAGGCCCTGTTTGACAAGGAAGGCGTCGAAATCATCGGTGTCATCATCAACAAAGTGCTGCCCGAAAAACTCGATTACATCAGCGACTTCGCCCGCCGCGGCCTGGCCCGCAAAGGGCTGGAATTACTTGGAGTCCTGCCCCATCTGCCCATCCTCACCCGCCCCTCCATTGCCACCATCATGGAGGAGCTGAACGCCAAGCTCCTCAACGAAGGCCGCCCCATGCAGACCCTGGTGCACGATCTCATCATCGGCGCCATGAGTGTCCACCATGCGTTGCGCTGCTTTCAACCCGGCGTCCTGGCCATTGTCCCGGGCGATCGGGAGGATATTCTGCTGGCCCTCGCCGCCGCCCTGGACGCCGGTGCCCCCATTGGCGCGGCAGGTATTGTGCTGGTGGACGAGTTCAAACCCGATCTCACCGTTCGCGAGGTCATCCGCCAGATGCCCTTCCCCGTGCTGCTCGCTGAGGGGGACAGTTACACCGTCACCTCCAAAATCCATGATTTGGTGGTCAAAACCCGCCCGGATGACTGGGAAAAAATCAATCTCATTCGCGATCTGATTGGCCGGCATGTGGATGTGCCTAAAATCCTGCGTGCCCTGGAGCCTGCTTGAGCATCCCTCCTCTGCTGCGGTCCACCTCTCCCGCCAGAGCCAACCTCCCCTGCCAGGGCCGTGCGCCATCCTTGCGGCCCCCCTCTTGTCATACGCCCGGCGGGATGTGATAAAATACGCCCGCGCAAGATGGGCAAACAATTACACACCCAAAAACCTCCAACCGCGAAGAGCGAAATGCCGCCGCTTCGCGCTCTGCTTCAGCGCAGCGGTCTGCCGGCCGACAGTCTCTGCCAGGAGCTCCCAACGGGCTTCCCAAATCGCGTCTTCCACGTCCGCAGCTCCGCCGGCGACTTTGCTCTGAAATGGTATGGCCAGCAGCGGGGCGCCACCGCACGTTTTCTTACCGAGCAGGCCTTTTATGAGTTGCTCAGACCTTTTGCGTCCCAACGCCTGCCCGAGCCGCTACTATGGCATGCCAGCGAGCGCTTCGCGCTCTTCAAGTGGGTGGATGGCGTACGCCTCACCCGTGATGATTTGCAAACGCCCCTTTGTGCTGATTTACTGGCTTTTTTGTCTGCCCTCAACCGTGCCCGGCCGGCCGCGGCGGGACGGGCCTTCCCCCCCGCCGCCGGCGCCTGCTTCAGTTTGCATGAGCGGTTGGAGGCCGTTGGCCGTTTGGTCCAGCAAACAGTATCAGGGCTTGCCATAGGCAAATTTGCCAAAGGGCTGACAACCCGCCTCGAGCCGGCCTGGCAGCTCGTTTCGCAGGTGGTCCTGCAACGTGCCGAAAAGGCAGGCCTGAACCCAGAACAAACGGTCCCCCTTCAAAGCCGAATGTTATCCGCGCCGGACTGGGGACTGCATCAAGCCCTGCGCACCAGCAGCGGCCATTTGGTTTTTTTTGACTTCGATGGCGCTGGTTGGGATGACCCGGCCTGGTGGCTGGCGGGCGTCTTCTCCCAATGGGAACTTCCCCTCCCCCTTAACCTGTGGGAGGCGTTCGTGCCCGCCGCTGTGCGCCTGCTGGGCGCCGAATCCGCCACCCTGCAACGCACAGCCCTGTTGCTGCCTGTTAGCCGCTTTCAGCAGATTTGCCCCCCCCTGTTGCAGGCCCCCCAACCTGCGCCCCCTGCCGCCGCCCGCCGGCAGACCCGGCAGGCAGCCGATGCTGCCCTGCACGACCTTGCACACCCCCAATGGTGGCGGGGCTAACCTGCCACCCTCACCCAAAGACCGGCGCCCGGGCGCCAACAGATTAACTACCGGCCCGATGGATAATGGCGTTGAGCACTATGCGCACGTAGGCCGGATCCTGAAATTCCAGCACACTGTGCCCGGGCATCAGATAGTAAATCATGCCCTTGCCCGCCGGCTTAATCCAGCCGGCATGCGTTTGATGCCACTCCCGCCCGGTCTTTTTATCCGTATAACGCAATCCCAGCAAGAGCGTGCGCTCTCCCGTCAGCTTGTGATTCAGGTACACCTCGGACTCATGGAGTGTGAACAACGGCAGCGTCCGGCTGTTTCCCGCCGCATCATTAAACCGGCCGGTGGATGGGTAGGTCACCTTATGGGAGGTGACAAAATGATTGGTGGCCAGATTCACAATGTCCAGCGTCACCCCCTCCGTCCATTGGTACCCCCCCTGCGTGACCTCCCCCTTGGGTAGATCCACCCCCAGAAAACTAAACCACAGCTCGTTGGTGCGCTTGCCAGAGCTGATGCTATGGTGCAACGCCACCAACTTGCCCCCCGCCCGGGTATATTCCACCATGGCCTTCTCCGGCCCGGGCAGCAATTTGCCATGAATATAAACCACCACCGCTTGAAAGGCCTTCAGATCGGCGGGCATCTCGGTTTGTTTGACCAACTGGCTGTCCAACCCTTCCTGCTCCTTGAGCTGCCGGGCCAGCTCCTGCATGGCAGGAAATTCATCCGCCACAATCAACACAGGCGCGGCAAAAGCAGGCAATAGCATCCAACCCAACATCAAACAGGCAGCCAGGTGTTTCATGGCGTTACTATACTGCAATCCGTTGATGCTGATGAAGTAAAAATAACCCCGCCCACCCCTTCATCGCCTTCCGGTACCCACATGCGCCTGCCAGGGCCATGCCCCCTGGGCCCAATCTTGAGCCAGGCTCATGAGCAAATCTTCACGGCCAAATCGAACGCAGCGGCCAGGCCGTGAGCGTGGAAAATTTCGCCCGTCCTCTCTGCATCCTGGCCTCCACTCCCTGCTCCTCCGCCCTGGCAATGTAGGGCATGGGCACATACGTCAGGCCATCCGAAGCAAAAACCTCAACCGTGGTGCGATCCAGGTATATCGCCAGCCGCTGCTGCCCCTCGCGCAACGGTGCCCGGGCCCGATGTCCATTTACCCGCAATTCCTGCCGCTGCGCATCATAAAGAATCTCCGCCCCGCGCACTTTAAGCTCGAAAATCGCTCCCGGAGCAGGCTCAAATTCCGCCCGCACCTCCCATAATTCCCCCCGTGCCGCGCTTAGCGGATTTGTGGCGCCAGCTGCCAATTCAGCAGGGCCGGCAGTGACGGGTTGCCCGCGCAGCCTGACCAGCTCGCGCACGGGCAACATGGCGAGCCGCGGGCCCTCGGGAGTGACCGCCAGGCTCAATTCCAGCGGCAGGCTCATGCATTGGTTAAACGGCATGCCCGGCGAGGGGGCGCGCAGCCAGCCAATCTGAATGCGTCGGCCGTCGCTGGCGGGAATGTCGCTGTACGTCTGGGCGGCGTAGAAATCCCGGCCCTGATGGCCGGGCAGCTTGGGAGTCACGGCTGTGAAACGGGTGCCGTCAAATTGGCCGAGCATGTACTCACTGCTGGCCCCGGTGAGCAGCCACAGCGAACGCCCTGGCTCCCCCGGCACCGTCAGCGGGAAAAAGTCCGGGCACTCAAAAAAGCCATCCGTGCGGCTCAGGTAAGTCCATTCGCGCAGGTTTTTGGAGCCGAAGAAAAAGATGGAGTGCACTTTGTTGGTCTCCACGTAAAGCGTCATGATCCACTGCCGCGAAGCCTCATGCCAAATCACCTTGGGATCGCGATTGCCCGGCGTCAGGTTGGGCAGAATGGGGTTGCGCTCGTATTTAATCCACGTCCGGCCCCGGTCCGTGCTGTAGGCCAGGCATTGCGTGTAGGGCCGTCCGCGTGACAGGCGGTTCTCCCCACCTGCCGCGGTGTAAAACAGCAGCAGGGCCGGGGCCTGGGGCGCGTTCAACCCCGCGTCATTGCGGTAATCCACAACCGCCGAGCCGGAATACATGGTGCCCAGGGCATCGGGATACAAGGCCTCGCCCATTTCCTCCCAATGCACCAGGTCCCGGCTGATGGCGTGGCCCCAGTGCATGTTGCCCCAATTCCAGCCGTAAGGGTTGTGTTGAAAAAAGAGGTGATACTCGCCCCCATAATACACCAGACCATTCGGATCGTTGAGCCACCCGCGCCGCGCCGAAAAGTGGAATTGCGGGCGCAACGGCTCGCGATACAGCGGATGCGTCCCCTTAAGTTCATCCCCCTGCTCCATCAAGGCCAGGGCCTGCGAATCCTCGCGCAGCCGATCCACCTGCACCACCACGCTCTTCCCGGCAAACGGCCGCAACTCCACATAAGCCCACCAGTCCGGAGCCGCATCCGCCAATTCCAGGTCAAAATCCCGCTCCACCCGCCCCTCGACCAGCAGGCTGACCCACCGTTTGGGGGCGCCGTTCTTCACGGGCAAATGCAAATACCGTTTCTCGGCTATGATGGTGCGCTGCACGTTTTCCCGCCACTGCGGCGCAGGCGTCTCACTAAGCACAATGTGATCCACATTAATGTGTCCCCACCCGCCGGTGGCGCGATCCACGATCTCCAGCCTGCCCGTGCGGCCCAAAAACTCGCGCACCTCCCAGCTTTGCCAATCCAACTCCTCACTGCCGCCCGGACGCGTGTTCGGGCCGGTGGCCGTTCGCACCACCTTCCCGTCCACCAGCAGATTCATGCAGGTTTCGCCGGCAAAGCCCCCTCCGCCGATGAGGAATTTCACATAAGAACGCTCGATTCTGAATGGAGGTGAAGTGAGGGTGCCGGTGCTGGCATCACCGCCATAAAAACTGTTGACCAATCGCCGGCCCTGATACCCGCGCACCGCCATCTGGTTGGGCAGAGTACCCTCCGCCGGCCCCGGCCCAAAGGCGGTGCCCATCACCGTCCATGCCCCATAATTGGTGCCCTCGAAGTCGGCGATCAAGATGTCCGGGGCCGGTGCGCCAAACACCCCCGCCAGCGCCAAAAACCAGCCGCCACAGGCCAAAATGAAATTGCGCATGCCTCCACCACACCACATTCCCCGCCGCGGTGGCAAGTCCGTCATTCCAGGCCGCGTTCGGTCAATTCCTCTTCATCCAGGCCAAGATAATGCCCCAGCTCGTGCAGCAGGGTGGTGCGAACCTCCTGCCGGTATTCCCGCTCGCCTCCGTCCTCGTCCTCCACCATCAACCAGATATTCTCCAAATAAAGAATGATGCGCGGCGGCAGCACCGTATGCTCCTCCTGGTCATGATCTCCCCCCACAAACAACCCCAGGGTATCCGGATCCAACCCTTCCTCAATAAGGGCTGCGGCGGGCATCGGTTCATAACTGACCGGCAGCGCCGCCGCCGCCTGCCGCAGGTCGGCTGGCAAGGCCTTTAGGGTGCGGCGCACCTCCGCTTCCGCCACCTGCACCAACCATTCCCATTCGGGCATAAGCACGAGCGTTAAAAACCCTGAATCCCCTCCCGGTCGCAAAAAGGTTATCTTTCCGGCGGCCGGGGCTGGGAAGGCAGCTCGGCCGGTGGGGGCGGCGGTGGGGGAGGAGGCGGCACACCGTGCAAGCGCATCATGCGCCGCTCCTCGGCCATTGCGCGGTTGGCTTCATCCTCCTGGTGTTTGGCCACAAATTGATCCACCGCCAGCTTGACCGCGGCCAGCTTTTCATTAACCCCGGCCAGCGCAATGCGCCGGGCTGCGGCAATATCGGCCCAACTACGGCCGCGTCGCTCCTGCTTGATCTGCTCGAATGGCACGTTGGCGGCCTTGGCCAGCAACAAGCCGGCGGCCAGGTCCCCGTAACTCATGGCGCTCTTGCGCCGTGTGGCCTCGATCGTATCGGCCGCCACCCCCGTCTGCCGCGCCAGGTTGTCCATGCCCACCAGTTGCAGCCCGGGCGTGGCCATGATCTGGTTGATGGCACGAATGTTCTCGTTTAACTCCAATTTGGCCTTGGCCCAGGCGGCCGCCGGATTGGGGGCGGGTTTTGCAGCGGGAGCAGTGGCCGCTGGCGACGGGCTGGCCGTCCCGCAGGTCAGGGCCAGGCTCAGGACACTTGGACCGAAATACTTGGCGAGGCGGTTGGCTTTCATAAGGTTGTTGACCACTAAAACGATACTCCCCTCCCCCTCTGCTGGCAAGCCCCCCTTGCAGGCCCGCCGCCGGTCGTCCCCAGGCATAAAAATCCCGCCTACTGCCATTTTTGCTTGGCAAAGGGACGGCCAAACCGTTATCAGTAACAGGCACAATTAACGCAGCAAACATAAGACTTATGGCTCAATCCGTTTATCATCCCAGCATCGAGGGCGCCCAACACGGCGCAAAAACCCTGGCCCAGTTTCTGGACTACGCGAAGGCCTCCGGCGCCACCGGCGCGCAGCCGTCCAATTACATGCTTCAGGGCGGCAAGCTCTTCATGTCCGCCAAGGAAATCAAGGAAACCTTTGAATCCCGCGGCATGACGCTGGACGGCATCTCCTGCCACTGCCCCCTGTGGGTGCACACCACCGCCTGGACGGGCAGCCCGTCCATTCGTCCTTTCATTCCGGCGGACGTGGCCAAAAAGTCCCCGCAGGAAATTGAAAAATGGGCGGAAAACTACCTGCTCAAGCTGATGGATTTGGCCGCCGAACTGGGCGTTAAAATCCTGCCCACCTTCTGGGGGGTGGCCTTTGGTTGGGAAGTGGCCAGCGGTTATCCGTGGGGCTTCTGGGCCGGGCCGGGCTATGACCTCATCAAGGAAGGCCAGGAGCGGTTTGTGAAAAAGACCGCCAAAATCCGCAAGCACGCGAACGAACTGGGGATTTACCTCTGCCACGAAATCCATCCCGGCACCGCCGCCATGTGCGCCGATGACTTCAACATGCTGGTGCAGATTTGCGACGGCGACAAATGCCTCGCCGTCAATGCCGACCCGTCGCACTGCTGGGAAGGGGAAAGCTGGGAGACCCGCTTCCTCAAGGTGGGGCCGCGGGTGTACGCCGCCCACATCAAAAACTTTGTCATCCGGCCCGGCCTGCCGCTGCGCATGATGAACGGCAACTGGCCGTGCCGCGCCATGCAGTTTGTGGATTTGCCCAGCGGCGATATCAACATGCAACGTTACGCCGAGCTGCTCATCCACATCGGCTATCCTTCCCGTTATTGCAAGGTCATGAACCGCCCCACCGCCCCGCTGGTGGTCGAGGCCGAGAGCGCGCACAAAGACCTGGACTACACCAGTGCCAACGGCATCGCCTACGTGCGCGATCATCTTTGCTGGCCCGCCGCCGCCGGCTCGTTCGAGGACGGCATGGGCGCCTAAAGCCGGGCTTGTCGGATATTGCCCTTCAACCCCGTTTCCTGAACCGGAAACGGGGTTTTGCTTTTCCGGTACCCCGCTGGTACGCTGCCGGTGGAACTCAGGATTGACTTGGAGCGCCCATCACGGTCTGATGAAGCCATGCAAAATCCAATCCGGGGCATCTTCCGCCGGGCCGGGTGGTTGGCTGTGGGGATGGCCGGTGTCGTCACCCTGCTGGGGGCAGCCCCCATCACCCTGCCGGAGCCGCCCCCCCAAGCCGCCAAAGTCCTGCTGGTCACCGGCGTGGATTATCCGGGCCATCTCTGGCGCCAAACGGCTCCCGTGCTGAAAAAAATCCTGGAACAAGACCCACGCCTGGGGGTGTGCATTGTGGAATCCCCCGAAGCCCTAGCCTCCCCCCAACTGGCGCAGTATGACGTGGTGCTCCTCCATTTCCAAAACTGGCAGACCAACGGCCCCAGCCCGGCGGCGCGCACCAACCTGCTGCGCTTCGTGACCGGCGGCAAAGGCATGATGATGACTCATTTTGCCTGCGGCGCCTGGTATAACGAATGGCCCGAATTTGTGACCCTCGCCGGACGGGTCTGGTTCGGACCGGACGGCGGACGCCAGCATGACCCGCATGGAAAATTCACCGTGGAGATCGCTGATCCCACCCATCCCATCACCCGCGGCCTGCAGGCGTTTGAGACCGTGGACGAGTTGTACACCTGTTTGACCGGCAACCCTCCCATTCGTGTGCTGGCACATGCGCGCTCGAAAGTGGACCAGCAATACTACCCCATGGCGTTTATCCTCGAGCCAGGCCGCGGCCGCGTCTTCCACACCGTGCTGGGGCATGATGCGCAGGCCTACACCAACCAGGTGGCCGTGGGCGAGCTTTTGCGTCGTGGATGTGCCTGGGCAGCCGGGCTGCCCGCCGTGCGTTAGATCCATTGGTTATGAGCGAAACACCTGCATCACCCCCGCCCGCCTCCCCGGGCCCGGCCAAAGGAAAACGCCCCTTGTGGTTCAAGCTGCTCCTGGGGTTCACCGGCCTGGTAATTTTGGTAGTGGCCGGCTGGTATCTCTATCTGCAATGGGAAAGCTGGCGCAGTTGGCGCCACTGGCAGGGGTACAAGGCGCAGCTTGAAGCCCAGGGAGAGAAACTTGACGTGCAGGCTCTGGCTCCCGCGGCCGTGCCGGAGGAAAAAAACTTTGCCCGGCATCCCCTCATTGCCCGGTGGTTTACGCCCGAAGCAGCCAGCATCACCAACGGCACCCAGCGCTGGTTCTTTGCGCCGGGCGCCGAAGATCCCGAGCGGCGGCGCGGCGCCAGCGGCCCGGTGCGCAGCGACGGTGCAGGCACACTGTTGGAGCGCTGGGCCGCCTATTACACCGGCCATCGCGCCTTTCCGCAGGCGCCCGCCGGCTCGTCCCCGGCCCAAGTAGTGCGCACCGCCTTGAGCATTTACGACGCGGACATTCAGGCCTTGCAGGAGGCCATGAAATCGCGCCCCACCTGCCGTTACCCGCTGCATTATGAGCTGGGCGGAGCTGTGCATTATCCCCATCTGGTGGGATGCCGCAGTCTGGTGGCCACCCTTGAGCTGCGGATTCTGGCCCTCCTGCATCTGGGCCAGGTGGACCAGGCCTTCGCCGAGCTGCAACTGGGTTACTTTGTCAGCGACACCCTTCAGTCGGATCCTTTGCTGGTTTCCCTGCTGGTGCGCCTTGCCACCGATCAGCTTCTGGTGGATGCCGTCCTGGAAGGATTGCGCCAACGCCGGTGGAACGACGCCCAACTGACCTGGCTGACGCAATATTTGGGCCGGCGCGAATATCTGAAGGAGTTTGCCGCCGTTCTGCGCGGCGAGCGCAACTTTGCCGTGCATCAAACCGACCTGCTGAGCCGGGGACAAGTCCATGCACAACCCGACGAATCAGAACTGACCACCGCCGGCCGCCGGGCCATGAAACTGCTGCCCCGCGGACTTTACTACCGTAACCTGGTGGAGTTGGTCCACTTCTACCAGGAGAAGGTTTTACCGGCGGAGAACGTACCGGCCCGGCGCATGGACCGGGATCGGCTGCAGGCATTAAATGTGTCCGCTGGAGACGAAACGGGCAACCCCTACGGCCTGGAAATCCGCCAACTCATGCCCGCACTCTACAATGGCGCCGTCAAGGTGGCCCGCTGGCAGGTCTTGGGCGATTCACTGCTGGTGGCCTGCGCCTTAGAGCGCCATCGCCTGGCCCGGGGACGCCTGCCCAACCAGTTGCAAGAGCTTGTCCCCCAATTCCTGCCTGCCCTGCCGATTGATTGTCTTTCGGGCAAGCCCTTGAGCTGGCGCAAAGAATCCGAGGACGCCTACCGTGTCTATGGTTGGGGATGGAATAACAAGGACGAAGGCGGACGCCCGGGACGCCGGTTGGAGGACGGCGACTGGGGCGTGGAAGTCAAACTTGCATCCATAAACTGATTTGCCTTCATCATGCGCTTGCACCGATGCGCCAAAGGCTTCGCGTTTTTGATTTCTATTACAACGATGTTCGTCTGCTCCGCCTTCGCAGCAGGCCCGGTGGCAACGGTCTCCGCCCTGATGGAGGCGGTGCAAAAGGCCCAAGCCGGGGACACGATTCAGATTGCGGCCGGCACGTTTGCCTTGGAAGCGCCGCTCGAGCTGAAATCAGGCGTAACGCTTAAAGGAGCCGGACGGGAAAGCACGGTGCTTACTCATGTCGCTTCCTGGAAACCGTCCACCAAGACCCTGCCCGATCCGGAGATGACCAATGTCGGTCTGGACACCACGGCCTATCTGATCCGTCTGCGGGACAAAGCCACCAACATCACCCTCTCCGATCTGACCCTCCGCGGCCCGCAGTTGCACGGGGCCATCTATGGCTGGGACAACCAGCACATCCACCTTCACCATCTGCGCATTCAGGACACGCTTTGGTCGGGCATCCGCACGTTCCTGTTGCGTCATTCCAGGATTCACGATTGCGAGTTCATTGACGCCGGCGGACGTTGGAACCGCGGCGAGCCGGGCATCAAGGGCGGCATCACGGGGGGCGGAATATTTGCGGTCTGGATGGCCGACAACGAAATCGCTCACAATCGTTTTCTCCGCACCCAGATGGGCAGCGCCGATGAATATTACGGCGTCAAAGTCCGGCAGGCCAGGCGCTGCCGCATCCATCACAACACCATCGAGGTCAATTTTTCCCTGGAGTTTCCGTTTGAAAACGATGAAGACGTGGAAATTGACCACAATGTCTGCCACGGCACCATTTCCATTCCCAAATATGCCGGCGGGCCGGTGCCAGCCAGCGGACGCACCTTCTACATTCATCACAACTGGATGCGCGACAGCTATTCCATCGAATTTGTGCGCAACGGGGTGGAAATCAGCCACAACCTCTTCGATTTCGATCCTCAAAAGGACCACGGCAACCTCATCTCCGCTTTTGGCCAAGTTGCCGCCAAAGGCCCGGCGCTCTTTCACAACAACTTGATCAGCAACCCCGGGCGGGGCGTGATCTGGATGAACGAGCCTTATGCCCGGCTCGAAGTCCGCAACAACCATATCATTGCTCGCACCACTACCACCCCGCGCAAGGAGGGCTTGTTTGGCTTCAATCCAGAGTCCGACTTCAAAACCATCGTTATTCGCGACAACCTCATCGAGTGCATCGGCCAGCCCCGCCCGCTGCTGCGCAACGAGCCCAGTTATGGCGCCGTGATCGAGAACAACCGCCTGATCAACGTGTCCGATGCCCCCCGCCTTGCCAATCCCCAGACGGGAAAAATCCAAGGTTTGGAAAAACCGCTGCAATTTGAATGCGGCGTCCATGGCGAATATCTCGTCAACGGCTGGGACGTGCGCAAGGCCACCCCCCCACCGCGCCAATAACCGCAGCCACGGATAAGGATTTTTGCGCACGCAGGCATGCCCCATCGCCCCTGATGCCGCGCCCGCTGATGCTCGTTTTTCCTGTGTCCGCGGTCCCGGTCTGCTGCTTTTCCTGCGAAAGGTGGTCTAATCGGCCTTCGAGGGTTTGAACGACAAGTAAAGCGCAGGGAGAGCTTCACGAAGCGCCGTTTCATTCAGCCTGGGATCCCCGCGATCATAAATCGAAAAATTGGAAGACTTTGAAGTGATCTCAAAACTGAACTCCCCATTATCTTTGACTTGCAGATGGCATGGCCGCAGCTCGTTGGGCAACACCGTATCGTGGGGTTGCACCTCGGACGCCGGCACGATGCGCCATGCGCCCTCGCGTCGCACCAGTTTGCGCCGGGCAATATTCAGCCAAACGGCGGTCTCCCATACATTGTGCGGCTGCGCCAGTTGCTCGGGCCGCCAGGTTGCCGGCACCTCCGCTTGCACGGCGCGGAGAAAATCCGCGCGATGCAGCCTGCCAAAAGCATAAGCCAGATAGGCCTTGAGCGCCGGATCCATCTGTTCGATGAAATTCAAGTTCGGCAGTTTCCAATAACTGTTGTGCGAGGAATAACCATCCTTGCCGCCCGAGCACGGGTAGATGGCCACGGGCAGTTTGGAACGCAAGAGACAGACCACGGCCTGCCGATCCAGTTGCACATTCCATTCCTCCACCCCGGCTTCGGAAGCCCCGGCAGAGAGGTGAAGCCGGCGCAACTTGCGGCGGAAAAGTTCGGGTTGACGATTGTAGGCTGCCGCAATGGGACGCGCCGAGCCAAAGGACGCCATTTCGATGGGTTCATCGCTTTCGCGCAGAGTTTTGAGAATCAGCTCAATGCCTTGCTGCTGAAACGCCGGCACGGCTTCCATTTTATCTGCCGGTGTCTTCATCATGGTGAAGGGACCTGCGGCGCAAGGAATGTGGCGATTGAAAATAAAATTAAGCTGAAGGACTGAGATGAAACCCGGATCGCGCGGTCCATTTCGGTCAGGATACATCCCCGGCACGTCCGCCACGGGTTTGCGAAAACCCTCCGTGACATCCAGAATCACCGCGCGCAAGTCCACCTCCGGCAGGGCATACGCGGCTATCAGATCGAAATTGTCGCCCACATCCTGAGGCGGATGATAAAGGTCAGTCACCACGATCACAGGCACTTTCTTGGGGCCGGCTGCCGAAGCTGCGTCCCAAGGGTGGGCAAACCACCACAAAACCAGGCTGATCCAGCAAAGAAGGCGGACAGGGAATTTGGGGCTTTTCATGCCTGTGAGACTCTCAAACCCAAAGATTCGGCGCAAGCCTCACCTGCCAGCGGAGGTCCCAGCCAGTCGCCACCGGAAGGCCGTCGCGCAGCCGAGTCTCTTTCTTTTCGTGCTTGTCCCGGTGCATGGGATGAAAAAAATGGAGGCGCAACAGGAAGCAGGCACTCAACTTGTTGCCATGATTTGATATGCATCAACAACAAGCATCCAGAGCTGTGGCGGCTGTATGCCTTTGGCTTTTCTGCACTCTTCAGGGGCTGGTGGTACGAGCCGCTGAATGGCCACCCCCTCCGAGTTCCCAACCCCAGCGCGTGGCCGTGGTCATGAGCATCCCCGGCTGCGTCGCGTTCTGGGATTTTGTGAAGCGCGAAACCAACGGCCAGGGACGGTTTATCGCTCACGTGCCCCCCGGCGCCACCAACCATTTCCCCCTGGATGCCGCCAACTACGTCAAAGAGTTTTGGGGCCAGGGACG
The DNA here is from genome assembly GCA_026414565.1 of Verrucomicrobiia bacterium. Taxonomy (NCBI): domain Bacteria; kingdom Pseudomonadati; phylum Verrucomicrobiota; class Verrucomicrobiia; species Verrucomicrobiia bacterium. Next base: position 378,706 of record JAOAIT010000009.1, on the reverse strand, counting down.
CGAGGCCACTTATGCTGACTTTCCCCTTCTGGGCCGCGGCCCCTTTGGCAACGCCATTCGCATCGTCAAAGAAACAGACCCGAATTTCCGGCCGTTTCTTTTTGTGCCACGCGCACGCCTCCATGATTCGTCCCTGGACATCAAAGGTCCCGGTAAATCCGTCAGCGTGGTGGTGTGGGCGATTCGGGAAAGCGGCAATCATGCGCTGGCCGGTATCTGGCATGAAGGCACAGACCTCAAACAGCCGGAAACAGCCACCATCCAAAAAGTGCAGCGAGGCCAGCGCCAATACGGCCTTTTCGCCGGCTTGAACGTGGAGGGCAGCGCCTGCGGTCATGTCTCCGAAAACGGCGCCAGCTCATTTCGCAATAAATACGCGCTGCACAAGTGCAACTCGGCCGAGCGCTCACCGGCTGTGCCCGGTGATTCTCCCCCGGATGTTCTGGACGCCGCCTGGCAGTGTTTTGCCATGACCTTTGACAACGAGAAAAATGAAATCACTGGATGGTTGAATGGCAGGGCCGGCGACCGCTGGCTGGAAAATCCGAAAAAGGACCGTCTGCTCGTTTCCGCCTACGAGGCCTACCTGCAGGGACATTACGCCCGCACCCCGGAAAAGGAACCGGAAGAAGACTCCACCTTCCCCAAAGACCAATACTACAACCCGCCCGAAGACACGCCGGTCTGGGTGAAGATTTTGTCTGAAACGCCGGAGGAACGCATCGAGCTGCGCGAATACCGTTACACCCGGGTGCAGGTGACCCTGCGCCGGGCCGCGGGGGGGCTTTGGCAGGAAACCCAACGCGATCTGACCGCTCTGCGCCTGAATCCGTGGTGGTTTCCGCATGACATTTACACCCCCAAAAACGACGGCAGCGGCGGCCCCTTCACCATTGGGCGGGTCATCCACAGCTCGCGCGGCGTGGGCTTTACGGGATGGATTGGCGGCGTGGCCGTGTTCAACCGGGCCTTGACCGAAGCCGAGTTGCAACGGCTGGCGGCCCTGCGCGCGCCGATCCCGTTGCCGGCGGGGTGGAAATGAAAATGGGGTGATAGACGGGATTTGAACCCGCGACAACCAGATCCACAATCTGGGGCTCTAACCAGGCTGAGCTACTATCACCACCCAAAGCTCGGCAGCAATTTAGGCGCGGCCCCCCCGCCCCGTCAAGCCGTCAATTTCAACCTGCCTGCCGCGCCGCCCGGGTCGGGATTTGGCTTTCGCCTGCCGTTCTGGCATGTTGAAGCCATGGGCATTTTTTGGGAATGCCAGCGATGCGCCGCCTGCTGCCAATGGCCGGGCGAGGTCAAAGTGTCGGAGGAGGAAATCCGTGCCATGGCGGCCTTTTTATCCCTCACCGAGGCGGCGTTCATCGGGCAGTTCACCCGCCTGCGCCAGGACCGCCGCGGCCTGGCCCTGACGGAGGAGGCGGGCGGAGCGTGTGTTTTCTTGAAAGGCAAGGATTGCGTGGTCCACCCGGTAAAGCCCCGTCAATGCCGCGATTTCCCCAACGGCTGGCAGGCAGGACCGGAGTTGATGCGGCGTTGTCAGGCCAAACCGGTCTGGCAGGGCGCCCCGCCCATCACCGCCGCCCCCACGGCAGGCCCCCTTAAAGCTCCATGATGCGGATGTTGCGGAAATCGAACTTCTTGTCCTCAATCTGGATGCCGATGTAGCCTTCGGGGCGGTCAATCAGATCCGTTTCCCAGTTGGGCTCGTCATTGATGAACAGTTTGGCCTTGTTGCCGCGCACCTCGATGCGCATCTTGTGCCATTTATTGATGGGCAGCTTAGGGGTTTCGGCGGGAACGATGGTTTTGCGGTTTTTGACCAGGGCGCCCAGGGCATTGTAACGCAAGTTGACCTGGAAACCGGCATCCGGCCACGGCTTGCCGTCCAGCGGCGCGCGCATGTAAATGCCGCTGTCGTAGTCTTCCTCATAAGCGCGCCACTCAAACTCCAGGATGAAATCCTTGTACTGCTTTTCCAGGCGCAGCCAGCCCATGCCCTTGTGAATTTGCAGGTTGCCCTCCACCACTTCCGGTTTGACGTCATGCACGGGAATCCATCCCGTCAAATCCTTGCCATTGAAGAGATTGACCCATTGGCCGCTGGCCGCCTGGGTGCTGTACGCGGTAAGCCCCAGGATAATGCTTAACGCCCAAAAATGCCGTTGCAACGTGGTGTGTTTCATACAAGGCCTGATTAAGTTGGATTTGCCCGGCTTCGTCAAGCGCCGCCATGGCCCAAGCAGGAATCCCCGCCTTGCACAAATGAAGGCCCCCACCCGTTTTCAAGCCGGGGAAGACTCTTCCGGGGAGGACGGTGGACGGCGTATGAGCTGAAAGGCCGCCACGCGCATGCCGTCCATCTGGGTCACGGTAATTTCGCACTGCGAAAGGGTGATGGAATCGCCGGCTTGGGGAAATCCCCCCAGTCGCTGTGTGATCCAGCCGCTGGCGGTGGCAATGCCTTCGCCGGTGAGCGGCTCGCCAGCCAGTTCAGAGAGCTCATGCAACGGCAGGGCGCCATCCACCACCCAGACATTTTCCGCCTTTTGCAAGACCAGTGGTTTTTCCTGGTCGTACTCATCCTGAATCTGGCCTACCAGCTCTTCCAAGATATTCTCCAGCGTGATCAGCCCCAGCACGCCCCCGTATTCATCCACCACCAGTGCCATGTGACATTTTCGCTCCAAAAAAGTGTGCAACAACCCTTCCAACCGCGCCGTGGGTGGCACGTAAAGCATTTTACGCGCGAACTTCAGCAGGTCCTTGCCGGTAGCGGCGAGTTTGCGTGCTGCGTAAAGGTCCTTGATGTGCAAAACGCCCAGCGTTTTGTCCACCTCGCCGTCCTCACACAGGGGGAAACGCGAATAACGCGTTTTTTCCACCACCTCCAGACACTCGGCAATGGTGGCATGGATGTCCAGCGTCACAATTTGCTGGCGCGGCCGCATCACCTCACGGGCCACGCGGCGTTTGAGATCAAAGGCGTTCAGCACAATCTCCCGGCTGAAATCCACCCGCCGATGGCCGGTGGCGAGCAGCAGCCGCAGCTCTTCATCCGAATGGGCCTGATCGCCCTCCGCCACCGGCTGCAATCCGGCCTGACGCAGCATCCATTGGGAGGCATGATTGAGCGCCCAAATGAAGGGATAGGACAGGCGGTGAAACCATTGCAACGGCCCGGCCACCCATAAGGAAACCGGCAGGGGCTTTTGGATGGCCAGCCATTTGGGCGCCTGTTCGCCGGCGGTGATGTGCAAAAAGGTGATGGCGGTAAATCCCACCATGAAGCTGATCCAGTGCCGCCAGTGTTCAGTGACGTTGAAAAAATCCAGCAGCGGCATCAACAACCGCGTGAATACCGGCTCCCCAATCCATCCCAGCCCCAGGGAGGTCAGGGTGATGCCCAGTTGACACGCGCTCAGGGAGGCGTCCAGCCGTCTGATCACCTGCCGCACGCTCAAGGCGCGCCGCTGGCCACGTTTGATCAAGGCATCCAGTTGGGTATCCCTGACCTTGACCAGCGCAAACTCCGCCGCCACGAAAAAGCCATTAAGAAACACCAGCACCAGCACCGCCAGGATGCGCCAGCCGTAATCGAAAATGGTTTCAACGCCGGGCATGGTTACAATTGCACCTCGCCAAAAATGGCGCGCAGAATATCCTGCAGGAAAATCACGCCCACCTCCCGCTGCCGGGCGTCCAGCACAATGGCCACGCGCTCGCCGGCGCGTTGCATGCGGCCCAGCGCGGCCTCCAGGGAAAGGTCCTCATCCAGATACATGGCCGGGCGCAGGTAATCCTTCACCGGTTTATCCGGGTTGAGATCGGAGCGGTACAACACCGCCCGCAAACTCAAGATACCGGCCACACGGCGCGCCTGCCCCTCCCCCTGCCAGACCGGCAACCGGGACACGCCATGCTCGCGACACTGATGCAACGCTTCGCGCAAGGGGACCTGCGCCTCGGTGGTGACGGCCTCGCTGAGGGGAATGGCCAGTTGCCGTACCCGGCGGTTTTGCAGATCCAGGACCCGTTGGATCATGGCGCGTTCTTCGGTGGTCAGGCTGCTGGCGTGTTCCTCCACGAAGTACCGCAATTCATCCCGGCTGGCAAACAGCCGTCCTGTGAACCGGCGGCCGCCGGAACGTTGGGCCAGCCCTTCGGCCAGCCAGGTCACCAGCTTGACCAGAGGTGCCAGCAGGCCGCGGGCGACATTGAAGAGGGGCGCCAGCAGCAGGCACAACCGCGTGGGGAACAGCCGGAACATGACCTTGGGCAGGAGATCGCACAAACCATAAAAGAACACAAACACCCCCGCCAGGAACCCCAGCCAGAAGAGGATTTGCCGCGCCAGCGGCGGCCAGTCGAGGCCGGCCAGGCCGCGTTGCCACAGAAGCACCCACAACACCGCGGCGCCGAAATTGGCCAGCGTATTGCCAACCAGGATCGTCCACAAAAATGGTTCCGGCTGCTCCAGCCATGCCTGCAACCATTGGGCCCGGCGGTTGCCCTGGCGCTGGAGCTGCCGCAGCCGAAGGCGGTTCAATCCCAGCACGCCCGCCTCCATGCCGGAGAACAGAAATGAGGCCGCCAGCGTCAGGGCCAGCAAAGCCAGCAAGGCACCGGTGCTCATGACTGGCCTCCTTTCCCCCGGTTGGGGTGCAACCGCTCGATGAGCAGCTCGCGCACGCGCCGCTCATCGGCCGCCGTGACAGTCAACCGGAGACCGTGGTACTCCACGATTTCCCCCACCGCGGGCACCACTTCACGCAAGGCCACTACCAGCCCCCCCAGCGTTTCCACACCCGGATAATCGCCCAATTCAGGGCATTCCCGTTGAAAATCCTCCAGCCGCATCGTGCCATTGACCCGCCAGCGATGCGGCCCCAGTTTTTCCATGACAAATCCGGTTGCCTCCCCCTCATTGCGCAAGTCGCCCACAATGGCCTCCAGGATATCCTCCATCGTCACGATGCCCGCCGTGCCGCCGAATTCATCCAGCACAATGGCCAGCCCGCGGCGCTGGCGTTGCAGGCTTTTGAAAAGATGCAGCAAATTCATGCTCGCCGGCACGAACGAGGGAAACTCAACCGCCTCCGCCAAATCCACGTCGGGATTGAGGAGCAGGGTGCGGGTGTTCAAAATGCCGACAATGGTATCGGGTGATTCATCGTAAATCGGCAGGCGCTGATGGCGATGCCGCCGGGCCGCCTCGAGCATCTCCTCGCGCGTGGCGTCATCCGAAATGGCCGCCATGCGGCTGCGTGGCTTCATCACCTCTCCCACGGTGCGCCGGTCGAGGCCGATGATTTGCAGAATGATTTCCTTTTCCGACGCGCCCAGCGTGCCTTGCTGGCAAGCCATTTCCACCAGCTCCCGATATTCCTCATCGGTGATGCCGGCGGTGGGCACAATCGAGCGCCGGGCGGCGGCGGCCAGAATGCCGCGGTTGAGCCAGCGGGCCAGTTGCCGGAAAGGCCGCGTCACCCGCATGAGCCAGTGCATCGGCGTTGCCACACGCAAGGCCCACCTTTCCGGCTCGCGCACCGCCAAGGTCTTGGGAACCAGTTCGCAGCCCAGGAGCAGAAGAACCAGCAAGGCCGCCAAAGCCAGCCAGGTGGGCGCCCGCCATTCCACGCCCGAGCCAGCCACCAGGGCCACCATGAGAGCGTTGCACAAGGTGTTGCCCAGCGCCATGGTCGCCAGCAAATCCTGCGGGGCCTCCAACAGCCGGCCGATCAGCCGCCCCTGCTCCGGCTGCGTCGCAGCCATCTGCCGCACCCTCCAGCGGCCCAGGCTGAACAGCGCCGCCTCCGCCGCGGCAAAAAAGAAACTGGCGGCCGCGCACAGCAGCAATGTGACGCAAACCACATAGACCATGGCCCCACTATCGCCCACCAGCGAGCCGGGAAAAAGAAAAATTGGCGGCTTCATCCCTGCTGGCTGGGGCCGGCAATTGACTTGCCCGGGGAAGGACATCCCGTCACCATGAGGGAGATGAGCACCACTTTCCGCCTGGCCATGATTCAAATGCATGTCATGCCGGGGGACAAAGCCGGCAACCTTGCCCGGGCCTGCCATTGGCTGCGTGAAGCCCGCCGACAGGGCGCCGAGATGGCCGTTATGCCGGAGGCCTTCACCACGGGTTGGACTCATCCGGCAGCCAGAGAAGCCGCTGAGGAAATCCCCCAAGGGGAGACCAGCGCGCTTTTATGCCGGATGGCCCGGGAACTGGGCCTTTATGTCTGTGCAGGGCTGGTGGAGCGTGCTGGTGATCAACTGTACAACAGTGCCATCCTTGTTCATCCAGAAGGCCGCGTGCTGTTGCATCATCGCAAAATCAACGAGCTGGATATTGCCCATGAGCTATACGGGTTGGGCGACCGGCTACAGGTGACCCCGACACCTTTCGGGCGCCTTGGGTTGATGATTTGCGCCGATGGCTTCGCCCCGGGGCTGGCGCTCAGCCGGGCTTTGGGGTTGATGGGAGCGGACGTCATCCTCAGCCCCTGCGCCTGGGCAGTGCCGGCGGATCATGATCCCCGGCGCGAGCCGTACGGACGTCTCTGGCGCGAAAGCTACGGGCCTGTCGCCAGGGAGTTCGGTTTGTGGATCGCGGGCGTAAGCAACGTCGGCCCCATTACGGCCGGACCTTGGGCCGGGCGAAAATGTATTGGATCTTCCATGCTGGTGCGGCCGGATGGGGAGGTGGCATTGCAAGGCCCCTATGGTGTGGAAGCGGAAGCCCTGCTGACAGCCACAATCCGGGTTGCCGCCCGTCCAAGGCCCTGGTTTGACCCCTCCATGGCGAAGTAATTCAGCGGCAACAAGATGCGTTGTCAGCATTTTTCGGCCTTATAACCACTCCCGCAGGAGCGCAGGAAAAATAATTTTTGCCGCCACCCAAATCTGCCGATAAGCTGAACTCGAGGGCGCATGAAAGCGGACCTTAATTTTGGATTAGAGAATGCCACCTGGCCGGCCTTCGCGGTGGATGCCCAGGGGGTCATCCGCCGTGCCAGCCAGGGGTGCACTGCCTTGTTCGGCAGCCTGCTGGAATCGGCCTACCTCTCTTCCATTTGGGGTCCGGGCAATGAATTGTCAGCCGAGCAATTCCTGGCCCGCCTGGAGCGGGGTATTCCTTCGCAGAACCAATTGCGTTTGCGCATCCGCGGGGGCGGTGTGGCCACGCTCAATGTGCTCATTTGTCACACCGTCAGGGACGGCCAAAAATACTTCATCTTCCAGCTTCCCCCCGAAGTCGCGGCCGGCCGTCCAGAGCGCGAAAGCCAGTCTGCTGCTGATTTGGCCCTGGCTCACAAACAGAAACTGGATTGCGCCCTGCAATTGACCCGCACGGTGGCGTTGGATTTTAACAATGCGCTGACCAGCATCCTGGTGCACATCAGCCACATTCTGGATCAGATGGATCCGGCGCATCCCTGGCGGGGCAGCCTGGTGGAGGCGGAAAAGGCGGCGGAAAAAGCTTCGGAAATTGCCAATGACTTGGCCGCCTTCAGCCGCCAGGAGAAAGACAGCCGCAGCCAGACGGTGGGCAACCTGAACATGCTGCTCCGGCGGGCCATGGAGTTATTCCAAAAGCCTGGCACCGCCCCCAACATTCAATGGAAGGCCGAATTCGAGTCGCATCCCTTCACCGCCACCTACGACGAGGCAAAAATGCAGCAGGCGCTGGTGAAGATTCTGGAAAATGCCGTACAGGCCCTCACCCCGGATGGCGGCTCCATCACCGTGAGCACCCGCAATCTGGAATTGCGCGAGGCCACCCATGACCAGGGCGTGCAACTGTCGCCGGGCGCCTACCTCGTAATTGAAGTGAAAGATGACGGGCCGGGCATTCCCGCGGAGGTGCTGCCGCGGGTGTTCGAGCCGTTTTTCACCACCAAAAAGGGCCATCGGGGACTGGGGCTGGCGTGGGTGTATGGCATCATTACCAATCATGGCGGCAGCGTGGCCATCTCCAGCACCCCCGGGGCAGGGACCTCCGTGCGCGTCTATCTGCCGGCCAGCAAACGGGTCATTCGCGATACCCTCATTGATAAAGCCGCCCTCCGTGGCAACGAGACCATCTTGATGGTGGACGATGAGGACCTGGTGCTGACGATGGCGCAAATGGTGCTCTCCTCCTTTGGTTATCGGGTGTTGACCGCGAATTGCGGGGAGAAAGCCCTGGAGATTGTACAAAACGCCAGTGAAAAGATTGATCTGGTCATTACCGACCTGGTCATGCCGCGCATGGGCGGGCGGGAGCTGATCGAACACCTGCGCCGCATCTCCCCGGATTTGCGCATCATCTACTCCAGCGGCTTTGTGCGGCCGGCCACGGAGGACGAGGAGTTTTATTTGCAAAAACCCTTCACCAGCAAGGAATTGCTGGCCAAGGTGCGGCACGTGCTCTCGCTTTAAGGCGCCTTGCGGCTTTAACGCACCTTGAAGATCACCAGCATCCCGTCATCTTTTTCCATCGAGGCCCGGATGGTCACGGAATCATAATTAGGATTATCCTTGAAGTAGGCCAGAAAATCGGTCATTTCGCGTTCGCTTTTGATGACATTGTCCGCCACGATGACCGCGCCCTTACGCAATTTGGGCTCCAAGGCCTTGAAATACTTCAAATAATCCCGTTTAAGAGCGTCAATAAACACGAAATCAAACGTGCCCTCCAATTTGGGCAGCACCTGCAAAGCATCGCCCTCCACCACGGTTACGGTCTTTTCCAAGCCAAACTTTTTCAAGTTTTCCCGGGTGGCCGCCACCATTTTGGGATCAATGTCCACCGTGATTAATTTGCCACCTGTCCGCTCAAAACCAATCCCCATCTGCACGGCGCCGTAACCGGTGGCCGAGCCGACCTCCACCCCGCGCTGGGCATTGCGCGACTGCACCAGGACGCGCAGAAACATCGCGTCGCCTTCCGTGGTGTTCAAGGGGATGCGTTTGAACTCTTTCAACATCTTCTCGCGTTCAGCATCGGTGGGACGGGCATCCGCCGCTGCCAGGGTCATGGCTCCCGCCAGAAAAGCACACAAGGTCAAAAATAGCATCTGCGTTTTGCTCATAGGTGGGCTGGATATTCCGCTGCTCCACCGGTTTTATCAAGCATGGAAATGCCAGTTTGCCTTTATCTTTTCCCCCGGGTGGCTTAGGATGGGTTTTCACCGCTTATGCAGACACGATTTTACCTCGCCAAATGGGGATGGTGTTTATCCCTGATGCTTTGGTTGTCGGTGCCTTCAGCGCTTTGGGGGGCATTGCTGGATGACCTGATACAACTTCAGCCCGGCCGCAGCCGGCGGGCTACTTCCACCATGCGCGCCGGCCCGGATGGGAAATATGACCCTCAGGCGCCGCCGCGGGCTGACAAGGATGAACGCAGCAATTTTGACAATTTTCGTGTCCCGCCGGGGGCCACCCAGGTAGTCATGAACGTGAAGGGACCGGGCGTCATCACTCATATTTGGTTCACCTTTCTTGGCCCCGAGCCGCAAGCCTGGGCCCCCCAAGGCTCGGCCAATCATCAGGAAATGTTGCTGCGCATTTATTGGGATGGTCATCCCCGCCCGGCGGTTGAGGCACCGGTGGGTGATTTCTTCGCCAACGCCTTTGGCGAACGCCGGGAGGTCATCAGCCTGCCCGTGGTGGTGGAGGATGCTGATTCCTACAACTGCTTCTGGCGCATGCCGTTTCGCAAATCCGCCCGCATCGAAATCGTTAATGAAAGCGAAAAGCCGATCAGTCTGCTGTATTACAACATTGATTGGATCGAACTGGACCGGCTGCCCGCCAACACGCCCTACTTTTACGCGCAATACCGGCAGGAATACCCCGCCACGTCCGGCCAGGATTATGTGGTGTTGGAGACGCGCGGACGCGGTCACTACGTGGGCACCGTTTTAAGCGTGCGCACCCGCAGCCCCGCGTGGTTTGGCGAGGGCGACGAAAAAATATGGATTGATGGAGAAACTGCGCCCTCCATCTGGGGGACGGGCACCGAGGATTACTTTCTCTCGGCCTGGGGACTCAAAACCACCAGCACGCCATTCTTTGGCGTGCCGTATTTTGATCAGTGGGGCATTGTGGGCGGGCATACCAGTGCGTACCGCTGGCACCTGGCGGATCCCATTGTGTTTCAAAAAGGCATCAAGGTGGCTTTCGAACACTATGGCTGGATCTCCCCTGATGAAAATCCTGACTACAAATCCACCAGTTGGAATGAGCGCGAAGATGATATCTCCAGCGTCGCATTTTGGTATCAGACCGGCACGCCCACTTTTGCCGCACGAGCGCCCCACGCCCGCGAGCGCCGGCTGCCCAGTCTGGAGCGCATCACGGTGTTTGCGCGCAACTTCCTGGCGGCCGCTTATCATGGTGCCGGTGACGCCATCAGCCAGCGGCTGGCCGTGCATGAGACGCCGCAAATGCTTTACCGCCCGCCGTCCGCCAGCAATGCCTGGGTGGAAATTCCGTTCACCATCACCAACAAAGAACCGCTACGGTTGCTGCTGCGCGGGACGACTTCCTATGATTTTGGCCGCTATCAGCCCTATCTGAATGGGGTGAAACTGGGCGGGCCGCTCGATTTTTATTCCGCCGAAGTCGCCGCCCGCGAATTTCATTTGCTGGATTTCTGGCCGGAGCCGGGCCAATACGTGTTGCGCCTGGAGGCCGTGGGCCAGAATCCCCAATCCCAGGGGTGTTTCCTTGGGCTGGAATCAGTGCGGTTGCGTGAGAGGCGGCCCCGCGTTCAGGCCTACGGCCACGACAAGGACAAGGACTGGCGGAAGGCGCCGCAACTCTATAACTAGGCCTTACCCATCCACGGGCAGGTCTCTCTTTGCGGACATTTCGAGCAGCCGTGCCGGCGGGAAAAAAGCGGCAGGAGCACAAAAGCGTCCACCACAAAGACCGCCAACAGCACGGCGAGCGTGGCATCAAATTGACGCCACAGGAGCCAGCCGCCCACCGCCGCCGGAATCAGCCAGAGAGGCACCAGCACTGGAATGTGTTTGCGGAATTTTTCCGCGAAGCATTCCCGCTCCGCCTTGGGCACCAGCCGGGCGGCCACCATGCCATAGCCGCAGGGACAGCCGCGGGTGGCATAATAGGCGCAATAGGGACAAATAAAAATCATCGTCCACAAAGAGCCGCCCAGGCCATACAGCGCGTAAGCTGCCGCGCCCACCCAAGCCCACGGCCCTCCTCCGAAGCCCACGGCCAGCAACGCGCCGCCGGTCAATACCATGATGGCGTAGGGCAGGTTGGCCAAGAATGTTTCGGTGGTGGTGTACAAACGCATAGGATGTCTCAATTAAGCCTGCCGTAAAGCGGGGAGGGAATAAAGCCAAAAAGGATTGGGAAATCCCTGCCGGCGGTTGAACGAGTCTGGGGTAGCAGACCGGAGGGACTAACGGGCAGCCAGAGTTAAGAGCACCACCCCCGCCAAGTAAAGGCCATAAAGCATCATCAGGGCCAGTCCTTCCCGCCGGGAAACCCGCCGGTCCGAGCGAAGAAAAACCGCCAGGAGCAGCATCATGGCCAGCATGGCCGGAAGGTTAAACCACAAGGTCGCCCGATTGACGGCAATATCCTGAAACACCGCCGCCGCGCCCAGGATGAGTGTCAGGTTGGCGATGTTGGCGCCCAGCACGTTGCCCACCGACAAGTCCGAGACCTGTTTGCGGGCGGAGGTGATGGCCGTGACCAACTCAGGCAGGGATGTGCCCACGGCCACCACTGTTAAACCCACCACAATGGACGGAATGCCCAGTTTGCCCGCCACGCTGACCGCGCCGTCCACCAGCAGGCGGCTGCCCAGCACCACCACCAGCGCCCCCGTGATGAATTGAACAGCGGCACCGGTTTTCGTCTCCAGAAAACGTGCCGCGGCCTGGACCTCCTTTTCAATCGCCTCCGCCTCCATGAGGTCTTCTGGTTTGCGGTCCCGGTAAGTTCGGACAAAATCCAGAATGAAGTACCCCGCCCCCAAGGCCAGCAACAGGGCCCCCTGGGCACGTGCGAGGCGCTGATCCAGTGACAACAAAAATACCAGCACCCCCAGTCCGATCATCACCAGCAACGGCACGCGCAACGCGCGCCAGTGAATGTCCACATGCTTGATGGCGGCGGTGACGCCGAGAACCAGTCCGATATTGCAAAGCACTGAGCCTACCGCATTGCCCACGGCCAGCCCCGCCTCACCTTTAATGCCGGCGGTGACGGAGACCACCAACTCGGGGGTGGTGGTGGCCAGGCTCACCAACGTGGAGCCAATGACCACCCGGGGCATGCGCAGAAACTCGGCAATGCGTGTGGCGGCAGCCACAAACCAATCGCCACCTTTGACCACCAGCACCAGCCCGCCCAACAACATGGCCAGGTCAACCATCATGCCTCAATGTATTAGCACAGCGAGCCGCCCGTGCCAAAGAAACCTCCGTTATCGCGGTCATCGGCAAACTTGGGCAACCTGCTCACAGGAAAGCCCACGGTGCCTTGCTGAACAAAGCCGGAGGCAGCAAAGATGAGCGTCCCCGGCTGTTGATTAAAACAAAACCGCCGGGGGCGAAAGCGGGCGTCACCCCCGGCGGCAATCGGTTATCCCTGCCTGATGACCGCGTGCTTGTGTGCCATCACGCCTGGTCCCAGACAGAAGTGGGGCTAGACTTTTTTCACCTTTTCCCAGCGGCCAGTTTTGGCCGATTTGAGCACGGCATCGCAAACGTACTGGGTTTCAAGGGCTTCCTTGAAGGTGGGACTGGCCGGTTTGCCATTGGCGACACCGACGAAGAAGTCATTGAGCTGATGCACGAAGCTGTGCTCGAAGCCAATCATCAGGCCGGGCACCCACCACTTGTCCATGTACGGGTGATCGCCGCCGTGGTCGGTGACATGGATACTGCGCCAGCCGCGCACCTTGCCCTGGTCCCGATGATCAAACCATTGCAGGCGGTGGGCATCATGCAAATCCCAGGCGATGGAGGCATGCTCGCCGTTGATTTCAAACGTGTAGAGCGCCTTGTGGCCGCGGGCGTAACGGGTGCTTTCAAAGGTGGCCAGGGAGCCGTTGCTGAAGCGGGCCAGGAAGGCACAGGCATCATCAATGCCCACCTTTTCCACCTTGCCCGTGAGCTGATGCAACCGCTCCTTCACGAAGGTCTCGGTCATGGCATTGACCTTCTCAATGCTGCCATTGAGCCAGAGCGCGGTGTCAATGCAGTGCGCCAACAAGTCGCCGGTGACGCCACTGCCGGCCGCCTTGACGTCCAGCCGCCACAGGGCATCGCCGCCCTGCGGCACGTCCTTGGAGATGGTCCAATCCTGCAAAAACTTGGCGCGATAGTGGAAGATGCGGCCCAAGCGGCCTTCATCAATCAGTTGTTTGGCCAGCGTGACCGCGGGAATGCGGCGGTAGTTGAAGGACACAAAGTTGGCCACCCCGGCTTTTTCCACGGCCTTGACCATGGCCTGCGCCTCCTTACCGTCGCGGGCCAGCGGTTTTTCACAGATGATCATCTTGCCCGCCTTGGCGGCGGCGATGGCCACCTCCGCATGGAAGTTGTTGGGGAGGCAGATGTCCACCAGGTCAATATCGTCGCGCTGCATGACCTTGCGGTAATCGGTCTCATAGCCCTCAAAGCCCCAGCGCTCGGCGAATTTCTTCGCCCGCTCTTCGTTGACGTCGCAAATGACCTTGAGCACCGGCCGGTAGGGAACATCAAAAAAGTTCCAGACCTTGCGGTGGGCGTTGGTGTGTGCGCGGCCCATGAAGCCGCATCCAATGACTGCTACATTCAATGGTTTCATATTTCGCGTTGATTAAAAAGGGGTTGTCCTCGCGTCGTTTCCGGCCAGCACGGTCAGGCCTTCCAGCCGTGGTTGTCGCGCACCTGGATCATGGCGGCCAGGATGTCATTCCAGGTCTGTTGCCGCATCATCACCTCGTTGGGGAACATGCAGCCGTCCCAGCAGATGTGCTTGAACTTCCTCGTGACCCGGCCCTGCTCGTCGCGCATCCAGTAGCCGGCGTCGCGGGCGATGTTGAGCTTGCCGTTGGGATCGGTGGCCATGCAGTGTTTGCCGGTTTTTTCGTGCTCCCCAGAGCCTTTGACGGTGGCATCGTTTTGGGCCACGTGAAAATCAATCGTCCACGGCCGCAGGGCCTTGGTGAGCTTTTTCATGGCCTTGTGAAAAACCTCCGGCTCCCAGCGGAAGTTGGCCGGCACCAGGCGATGCTCCGGGGCATTGTAGCCGAGCACATACAACAAGGTATGCGCCATGTCGGCCTGGAAGCCGAGATATTTGGGCATGTTCACGCCCTCCAGCACCTGCAGCATGTATTTCCAACTGTGCATGCCGCCCCAGCAAATCTCGCCCTCGGCCGCCAGCCGCTCGCCATGGTCCCGGGCCACCTTGGCGGCTTCCTTGAAGGTGGCGATGATCTTCTTGGTATTGCCTTTGGGGTCCTTGTCCCAGTCGGTCACGCTGCAGGCCGAATCAATGCGCACCACGCCGTAAGGACGGATGCCCAACTCGCGAAACTTGGCCGCAATGCGGCAGCCCTTGGCCACCTGGCCGACAAATTTTTTGCGTTCCTCCTCGCTGCCCATGGCCGAGCCGCCCCCGGTGGGCGGCCAGATGGGCGCCACCACGGAGCCGACCACCAGGCCCTTGGCCGCAATTTTGTCGGCGATGCGCTTGAGATCGTCATCGCTGGCGTCAATGTTGATGTGCGGGTCAAACAGGAAAATGTCCACGCCATCAAACTTGATCCCGTCCACCTCCGCTTTGGCGGTGAGGTCGAGCATGGTGTCGAGGTCAATACACGGCTCGGCACCGGGGCTGCCTTTGCCCACCAGGCCGGGCCACATGGCATTGTGCAGTTTGGGGTAATTGTTGACGTGTTCGCTCATAAGTTTTGCCTTGCGTCAAAATCCATGACGTTGACTAAAAAGGTGCGATGGCACGCTTGGTTTTCCATGCGTGTGCTGTGTGCTTGCTGCACGCGAGGATGCCCAAGGCGCCCGGAGAAGGCAACGGGAAAATGCGAGAGGACGCGTTTCCGCGTCCTCTCTCCGTCCCGGGAAAAACGGGCAGGGCCAGGTCTCAGGGGCTACCTGGCTTTGACGTCATAGCACAGCAAGACGTCCTGGTCGCGCAGGTAGAGCCGGCCATCCAGCACCACCGGATGCGGCCAGTTTTCCTTGCCGCTTTGATCGGGCGGGGTGAACTTGCCTTTCACCTTGTAGGTTTGCGGATTGGCTTCCAGCAGGGCCACCAACCCCTTGCTCTTGCGCTCCTCCCGGATGATCAAGTGGCCATCGGCATAGACCAGGCAGCCTTTGCCGAACTCCTTTTCCTGCCAGGTGGCCTCGCCCGTTTTGAAGTTCTGGCAGGTCCACCCTTTGCCGTCAGAGAAACCATAGACATACTCTCCCAACCGCACCACCCCACCGTGATGGTTGACCATCACCTTGTTGGCCCAAACCTGCTCGGCGGAAAACTTGCCACCGGCGGCCGTAATCTTGAACAGGTTGCAGCCGATGCCATAACCAGAGGTGACGTACACATGGCCGTCATAATAAACCGGGTCCGGGATGACCGCGGTGGCGCCGCGGCGATCCGCCCGCCACAACAACGCCCCATCGGCCGCCGCCAATCCCGCGATGCTGCGGGCCGTCAGTTGCAAATACTGCCGCACACCGCCAATCTCGACCGGGATGAGGGAGGCGTAATGGTGTTCATCCTGGAAATCCTTGCTGCGCCAGACCAGCTCGCCGTTTTGCTTGTTGAGGGCCACGATGTTCCCGAGCTTGCCCCCCGGCGCGAAGACCACGCGGTCACCATCCACCAGCGGCGAGGCCGCAAAGCCCCATTCGGGGCGCACCCCCTGGAAGTCTTTTTCGTAATCCTTCTGCCACAGAATCTTACCCGACTGGGCGTCCAGGCAGGCAATCTCACCAAACTGCGCCACCACGAAGACCAGGTTGCCGTCCACTGTCGGGGTACAGCGCGGTCCGGCGAAACCGCCCCAACCGGGTGCGCCTGACTTGCCGAACGGCGTGCTCCAAAGCAGCTTGCCATCGGCGCGATTCAGCGCATGCAAATAGGTCTTGTCGCCCTTGTCGCCCTGCACATAAATGCGCTGGCCCACGATGGCCACGGTGCCATAGCCCTCGCCAATCCCTGTCGCCTTCCACGCCAGCGGCGGGCCATCCGCCGGCCATTCCTTGAGCAGGCCGGTATCCGGCGAAAGGCCATCACGGTGGGGGCCGCGCCATTGAGGCCAATCGGCGGCCTGCGCCAGCAGAAAGCAGCATAGCGTGCCGGTAAGAACCAGGAGCGAGGAAGTCATGCTGGTTTTTTTCATAATGGTTAAAATGTCGTGCGCACTCTTTAGACCACCCAGCGCCGCATGTCATTCATTTTTGCCACGGTTTAGGAGCCCACAGCCAGCGCCTTTCGGTAAAGTGCCCCAAAATCGGCGATCGTCAACGGCCGGGGGTTAAATTGGGCCGTCCACTGGCGGGCCGCCTCGGCCGCCAGGAGGTCCACCTGGCTGGCGGCTTCCGGACAGGCCTGGCCCAAGGGGGACAGTCCAGCCATCCTCCGCCATTGCTCCAGGGCTACGGCCAGTTCTTCAGCCAGGTCTCCCATCCCTCCCAAGCGGGCTAATTCCGCATAGGCTCGAGCAACGGCCGCCTCCCCGGCATTAAAGCGCACCACGGGCGGGAGCATCAGCGCCACGGCATGGCCATGGGTCAAATCGAAGCGGGCTGTCAACGGGTTGGCGGCCGCATGGGCCGCGCCCAACATGCTGTTTTCGATGGCCGTGCCGGCAAAGGCCGCCGCCAGCAGCATGGCCCCGCGGGCCGTGATGTCCCGCGGCTCGCGCAACACCTGCGGAAAGGCCTGGGCCGCCAGCCGGAAGGCCTCGCGCGAATAAAGTTGGGAAATGGCATTGCGGGGGCGGGTCACCATGCTCTCCACGGCATGAGCAATGGCGTCCAGGCCCGTGCAGGCGGTGACACGCTCGGGTTGCGAGAGAGTCAGTTCAGGATCCAACAGGGCGGCCCTTGCCGCCGCCTTGGGATCCAGGCAGGCCATTTTTTGGTGGGTTTGTTCGTCCGCAATGAGGGCAGCGCATTGCATTTCGCTGCCTGTGCCGGCGGTGGTGGGAATGGCCACCAGAGGCAGCATTGGTTTGGTGGCCTTGCCCACGCCCCAATAATCCTGCATGCGCCCGCCGTTGGTCAGGATGAAATTGGCGCCCTTGGCGGTGTCCATGGCACTGCCACCGCCCAAGGCCACAAAGGCATCTATCTGGCCGGCCCGGGCCCGCTCCACGCACGCCTCCACACAGCGGGTGGTGGGATTGGGCCGCACCTCATCAAAGCGCACCACCTCCACACTGGCGGCGCGCAAAATGTTTTGCAAACGATCCGCATGCCCCGCGGCCGCCACGCCCGGGTCCGTTACCAGCAGCACTCGTGCGGCCGGCAGGGTGCGCACCACCTCCCCTGCCCTTTCCACGCAGCCCGGACCGTAAATCATGCGTGTGCGCGGCTGCCAATCAAACGCCAGCCGGTCGGCAAGCTCCTGCAGCAGGTTGCCCATCAGGCACAGCCTCCCGTGGTGACAACCCCCGCCGCGGGCAGTTCTTCAATTTCCAGGGCGCGCCGCCGGTAGAGAAACTCAAACAAATTGCCCTCATGCGGTTGATCCCAGGCAATGCGGGTGGTGGGGATGGGACCGAGATTGAGGCGCTCAATGAGCGGAGAATCCAGCAACGCCTGCTGAAAGCCGGTGTCGCGGGTGATGGCCGTCACCACCAGCGAAGGGCCGATGTGCGCCAGCATTTCTGCCTGCGGCACTTCCACCACGCTGGCGTAGGGAAAGAGAAACTCGCGGTTGGCCAGGGGGTGCTGAAAACTCTCACAGCGCACGATGGTGGGGCGCAAATAAACCGCCCCCTCGTGGTGCATCAGCCGGGGCCCCTGCCGGATGAGCGCCGTCACGTCGGCGGCGCCGGGGGTTTTAAGCCCTTCCTCAATCGTGGCCTCAATGGCCTCGGCCATTTTGGGGTTGGCAAAGGCCGACAACCGCGCGGCCGGGTCTTCGGGCGCGGACGGCCCCACCGGCCCCAGCTTCTCGGCCAGAGCCGCGGCAATTGCATCAGCATGACGCGGCACCACAACGGCGCTGGCGTTGATGCATGACCGCCCGCCGTTATCCGCAATGCTGGACACCATCAAATCCAGATACTGGGACCAGCGCTCCACCTCGTCCCCGCCCAATAAAATCTTGCTGTATCCCGGACCGTGGATCTGGATGCGTGGGTCGTTGGCATAAGGCTGGGTGGTATTTTGATCCCCAAACAACAAGGCACGTCCGCAGCTTCGCAAGATTTCTGCCGTGCCTTCATGGTCGGTGGGATAAAAACCAAACGCCTCGGGCGGCGCGCCCGCTGCCAGGAAGGCTTGAATCAGGCGATAAGGCGTCCACGGTTCTTCCCGCCCCGGCTTGATCAACACGGGGATTTTCAAGGCGATGGCCGGCAGCCAGAGGCTGTTCACGGCGGGGGAGTTGCTCGGCATGACCACGCCCAGAACCTCGGTCACGGCATGATAAGCGCACATTGAACCGGCCACCCTGCCCCAGCCCCGATCAAGCACCTCCGCGGGCAAACCCCGGGTCAGCCCGTTTAACACATCCTTCATGTGCGACAGTGCCTGGTGGATGCGCTGCATGTTGCGTCGGACCAGCACGTGCGGCAGACCACTGGTGGCGCTCAAGGTGGCCACATAATCCTCCGGGGACTGATGCTGTCCCTGATCTCCCAGCGGCAGCGTCGCGTGCAAAAACGCCTCACCCGCGCGGCGGCAAATCTCCAACAACTGCGCCGTGGTGAAGCGCCGCAGGGCGGCACGGCCCTCGGCGGCGCGTTTGAAATCTTTGCGCAACAAACCGGCGTTGACGGCGCTGACCCGCGCGCGCACCGCCCCGCTGCGGCAATCCCGAACCTCGTTCAGTTCCAGGCTGGCATAACTGCGGCCCCACCGCAGGCAGGGAAGGTGGGGGACAGCATTTGGTGAAGGTGCGCTCATGCTCAGTACACTCCTTCCACAATTTGCTTTTGCATGGCCCCAAAAGGACGCACCTCCGCCACGCCGTCCCAGGCGTATGGCGGCCGGGGCGGGCGGCGGATGGCCTCGTCACGCTCCAGAAAGCGGGGCATGAAAAACTCCCGGGTCATGGTGGTCAACTCCACCCGCCCCCATTCCCCATAAGGCACCACCTGCGCGGTGTTTTCCGGGTGCACCACCCGCAAGACCGCCCGCGGCTGCGGCGCGTAATAGGTGATGGAGTAGTGATCTTCCGGCGTGAGCGGCACGCTGGCCGCCAAGCCCATCAGGGTGTTGCCGTAAGTGGGGTAAAAGCCAATGCGGTTTTCCAACACCTCCTCGACGAGGAAGCGCACCTGTTGCGGCGGCATGGAAGTGCCGCCGCAGAACACGCCGCGAATGCCAGCCTCCCACAAATTGATCTTTTCGCCGAGTGCCTCGAGCAACTTGGGAGTGGTGAAGAGCGCCGTGATCCGGCGGTGTTTCATCAACACCACCGCCTGCTCCACCACATGCTCCATGTAGGCACGGGCAATTTCGAATTGCTTTTGCGCAATCACCCGCTTGACCCAGCGCGGGTCCAAATCCACGAAATAACAGGGGCTGCCGCGATAATTGGCCAGGTGTTCAATCGCCAGCCGCAGGCGGCGCGGCCCGGTGGGCCCGACCATCAACCATGCGCCGCCGCGCGGGAAATGCTCATCGGAAATTTTGGCGCTAAACTCCTCGTAATCAATTTTGTAGTCATCCCAGCCGATGCGCTGCTTGGGCATGCCGGTGGTGCCGCCGGTTTCAAAAATGTTGTAGGGCCGCCCGCGATAAGCGGCCGGCACCCAGACCTCGGGCTGTTGATCGCGTAGCCATTCGTCCTGAAAGTGGGGGAAACGCGCCAGCAGATCCGCAAACGTGCGCACTTCCTGACGGGGGTCCCACCCCGCGCGCCTGGCCCATTCCAACCAGAACGGGCAGCCGGTTTCGGGCGAAAAATGCCATTCAATCATCTGGCGCGTGTGCGCATCCAGCGCCGCTTGCGCCTGGGCCATGTCTTGAGCAGATACCGTGGTCATAGTTTGCAGTTCGAGTGATTAAATATTCAGGCGGCGGCCACCGGCTCGGCCTGTGGCGTGACAGGGGCGGAGGCATTCTGTTTCGGCGGAAAATACTTGTTCAAAGTGGCCGCAGAGGGTGGTTTGGTCAGGAGGGAAAACACCACCATCATGACCGCCGAGCCCAAAACCATGAACATCACGGGCAGGTAGCCATAGATGGTCACATTGCCCGGCGTGCGCAGGAAGAGATTGCCCAGCTCGGGAAAGATGGGCACCGGAGGCTGGCCCGGTTTGGGAGCCAGGTCAATGCTGTATTCAAACAACCAGTAGGTGCCCACCATGGACGCTGCCACCCAGATCACTGCCGCCAGCGCGCCCCATTTGGTACTGCGTTTCCAGAACAAGGCTGCCAGCATCACCGGCGCCAGCGCCGCGAAACCGGAAAAGGCGAAGCGAATCGCAAGTTCGAAAATGCCCGCTTTGTCCTTTAATTCGATGGCAATCAGGTAGGCCACCACCGTCACCCCCACCACGAATGCCCGGCCGGTCCACACCTGGACCTTGTCGCCAAACCGCTGCTTGCCGCCGTAATAGGCAAACACATCCTCGGTGAACATGGTACACAAGGCGAGAATCTGGCTGTCGGATGCCATGACACAGGCCATGATGGCCGCCCCCAACAGGCCGGACAACGCCAGCGAGGTATTGGCCGACAACAGGCGCAAAATGACATCGTCACTTTCCCCTGGTTTGAGGCCGGGGAACTGACCGGCGGCCACCACGCCCAGAAACACGCTCGGCAGCCAGATCAGCATGATGCAAATGGGATAGAAAATGACGGTGCGCTTGAACGACGAGGCCTTTTTGGCCGTCATGCACATGATGGCAATGTGCGGAAACATGATGGAGGAAAGCGGGATGAAGGTATAACTGAAGAATTCCTCCACCGGGATGCGCTCCCGCGTCAGCAGCGGGGCGGTTTTGGGGTTGGCAGCCAGTTTATGAATAATTTCCTCAAACCCGCCCAGGTTGCGACCGATCAAGATAAAGGCCAGCGTGCCAAAGCACAAAAACATGACCGTCTGGAAGGTGTTCACCCACGCGGTGCCGCGCATGCCCCCAAAGAAGACGTAGCTCATCACCACCAGCGCCACAATGGCGCCCCCAACCTCATAGCTGACCAGATGTTTTGGCTCCAGCACGGTCTGCCCGCCGCGCATCACCTCCACCATGACGGGCTTCTTGTCCGGCCCCATGACCGTGCTGATAGCCTCGAGGGTCTGTCCGCCGCCCATCACCCCAATGATGATGTAGGGTACCAGCATCAATGCGGTCAGCGCAAAAATGGCAGTGCCAATATGGCCGCACTCCCAGCGGTCCCGGAAATATTGCACCTGGGTCATGTGCCCGAATTTCTTGCCCAGTGCCCACAACCGGGTGCCGATGAAAAAAATGGTCAGCGGGATGACAAACCCGGAAGCGGAGGCCATCAAGCCGTACACACCGATGCCGCGCTGATAGGCCAGCCCGCTGCTGCCCAAAATGGCGAAGGCGGTCATGTTGGTGCCAAACAAAGAAAGGAGGAATACCCACGTCCCCAGTGAGCGGCTCGCCAAAAAATAATCCTCCCCCGATTGCTTGCCACGGCGGAAGGCGAAGATGCCGATGTACAAAACAATGGCGAGGTAGATGAAAACGATAATGGCCGGATTCATGATTCCCTGCCCTCCCTGCTCTCAGGCAACTGCGCCTCGGTTTTGTCCAATTCCGCCGGCCAGGCGAACTTCACCAGCACCGCCATGGTGATGGAGGCGAGGATGGAATAGCCCGCGTGATAAGCCAGCCCAATGGGCAGAAAGCCGAAAATCAGCGGTTCAATTTTACGCCAGTTCCAAAAATCCTGGTGTAGCAAATAGACTACCACCAGAAACGCCCCGAGAAGAAGTTTTTTACGCATGCCAGTTATTCCGTGCGGCGAGCTACTGTGTCCTGACGTTCAAAGGCGAAGAGATGGGTCTGGGTGGCCACGTATAACACGCCATTGGCCACCACCGGCGTGCTGTAAATGGGCGCGCCGAGGTTCACCTCGCTGATGATTTTCTTTTCCTTGGTGGCGGCCATGATGAGCAAATCCCCATCTTCATCCCCCAAGTACACCTTGCCATCCGCCACCATGGTGGATCCCCACACGTGCGCCTTCACGTCATGGGTCCACTGCAGTTTGCCGGTCTCGGCATCGAGGCAGTGCAGCAGGCCGCTAAAATCCGCGATGAACAGCAACCCGGTCTGCGGATCAATCGAGACGGTCGAAATGCTCCGATGAATGCCTTTGTAATCCCAGATCAAGCCGCTTTGCGTGATGTCCCCTGTCTTGGTGGCATCAATGCACACCAGCCGGCCCACTCCCTCGCCATGTTCAGGATCCTGACCAATGGCCACATAGATGCGGTTCTTGTAAAAGACCGGCGTGGCGTTGATCTCACTGGGGCCGTCCGCATCGGGATATTTGATGGGTTTGC
This sequence comes from Verrucomicrobiia bacterium, assembly GCA_026414565.1. Classification (NCBI taxonomy): domain Bacteria; kingdom Pseudomonadati; phylum Verrucomicrobiota; class Verrucomicrobiia; species Verrucomicrobiia bacterium. The sequence goes on along the minus strand of JAOAIT010000009.1, from coordinate 355,984 downwards.
CATCCTTCATCTTGTATTCCGGCGGGTTGCAGTCGAACTTCCACACCAGCTCCAAAAGGTAATCCTCACCGTCCTTGCGCGGTTTGGCGTCAAAGGCATAACAAATGCCGTCACCGCCGCCGAAAAAGACCAGGGTTCGCTCCCCCACTTTGCCCGCCGAGGGCGAGCTCCACTGGCCATGAAACAGGCGGGTGCCAATTTTTTCGACGTCCTCGCCGGCAAGTTTTCCGGTGATCTTGTTCACCGCCACCAAACTGGGCGCCAGCGGCGAAGGCACGTTGGAGTGGGTCCAGTCCTGCCCGTTGGAAGTGCAGCCAAACACCAAATCATCCACAAGGAGGAGGGAGGAGTTGGAGCCATTGTGCGGGAAAACGCCCAGCTCGTCCATCATGTCAAAGACCCAGATGATGTCGGCGTCCTTGGGTCCCAGGGTGGCCTTGGGCTTGCCCGGCCCAACAACGTACTGGGCTTCGTCCTGATAAGGGCCGTCATTGCCATTGGCCAGGCCCTCGACATCCAAACACATCATCTCGCAACGGGTGGTGGTGATGTACACCCGATTGCCCTGGACGGTGGGCGAGCTGAGCAGGCCCAAACTCTCCCAGTCATTGACTTTGCCCGAGGCCAGTTTGGGGATGACCAGTTGCCACAGGAACTCGCCGTTTTTTTCGTCAAACACCATGAGGATGCTGCGGTCCCCCTTGTGCTGCGGATCGCGCGGCTCATCGTTGTTGGTGCCCACAAAGACACGGCCATTGGCAATGGTGGGGTTGCCATAGCTCTGCGTGCCCAGGCGGGCGGCCCACTTGAGGTTCTTGGCGCCCGAATAATCATTCTTCTCCGGCGCCTTGCCAGGATGGACCACGTCGGGCAGCCCCCTGGCCGGGGAATACATGTTGCGCCCCGGATCATGGCCGCCCCATTGGGGCCAGTCCGTGGGTTTTTGGGCCAGGGCCGCGCCGGCAGCCAGAAGGATGGCCAGCCCCAGCGCCAGGGAATTATTCACGTCATAATGGATGGTGCTCATAGGAAACACTAACTGAGAGGTTTGAAAGGAATGTGTGAAAATGAATCAAGGCCCCTCCCCCGCTCCCGCCGAGCAGGGGCGCACGAGTCCCCACTGCTGGTTGCCCGGCTTTCATAGCTGCAGTCGTGGTTAGGGATGCTTAACATGGTAGCTTCGATTGGCATCATTGCAGGCCCAGCCAGGGTGTCCCGCGGCGGCTTAATTCCCCTCCGTGGGCGTTACGCGCACATTGTCTATGTACACGCGCATTTCCTGCGGAGAAAAACCGTACAACCCCGGCGAACCGGAAGTGTGCGCCGTGGCGTGGCGCGCCTCCAAGGTCCATGCCTCCGGCTCCGGATCCCCACGTTTCCAGGCCTTGGCGCGAATAATGCCGCTGCCATCCGGCAGATTATCCACCCGCGCCTTCAAGCGGTACCAGGTGTTGGCCGACCAGGCAAAATTGGGCGGGCTGCCGGTGGGCGGCACGCGCAGGCGCTCCAGATTGGAGTTGATTTCGAGTTTCTGTTCGTTGCCCTTGAGGACAATTAGATACCGCTGCGCAATCACCCCCACATCCGACATCTTGCGCCGGTTACCTTCGCTCATCACGTCGGCCTCAATGGTGTAGTTGCGCATTTCGGGCCGCCCAATGAACACAAACGCCCGTTGGAAAAACTTGTTGTCAATCGTCTTGACCAGCGCCTTGTTGCCGTCCTTTTCGCGCACTTCAAATTTGGTGCGCGCCCCAATCCACGGCAGCGGCGGATAGGCAAAGGGCGTGGGCGACTCCATGGTGTTGGTGGTGGTATAATTGAGGCTGAAACTTTCAAAGTCTTCAAACATGGGCAGCCGGGCCAGGATGCGTCCGCGCGCATACCCCTTCAGGCCGTTCCATTCGGCCTGAAATGCGCCCGCGCTGGTGGTGTTGGTGGGCGCAGCCACCAGTCGGCCCTCGCTGTCAAAAGTGGCGTTCAGGGTGGCCCGCACCAGCGCTGTGGGCGGCACATAATGCGTCCATTTGACCGCCTTGGACTCCACCTGCTCCTGCACCACGAAACCTTTGGCGTCGAGCACCCGCACACGGAAGGACTTCATTTCACCGGGCAGCAACAGCACTTCGTTGGGGATGATTTGGAGTTGGGCCGCCGGCCCGGGCGCCGGCCAGGCGGGTTCCGGTGGGGGCGGCGGCAGGGCGGATGGCTGCTTGGGCCCGAAGCAATAAAGTTTGCTGGCCGTCTGCACGTAAACCCGGCCCTTGTACACGGCCGGCGAGCCGAAGCAACGCCCGTCCAATTCCAGATGGGTTAGAATCTCCGCATTTGTGCGGCCGGGGCGCACGATGTAAAATGCGCCTTTAGTGCCCGCCTCGCCCTGGCTCTCGGTTTTGCCGGCCGGGTCGTCCAAAATGGGCACGTAAAGCTTGCCATCCGCGAAGAGGGGGCACGAGTTACGTTGTTCAATTCCCAGCTTCAATTTCCAGTGCACTGTGCCGGTGCGGGCATCCACGCTGCACAAATCGCCTTTCTCGGCCACGATGTACACTGTATCGCCCACCAGGATTGGCGAGCTGGTGGAGGAGGAAATGTCGGCACTCCACAATTCCAGGTCGGCGCGTTGATATTCCTTCACCCCATTGGTGGAAGCCGCCGCCGGATCCATGTCGGGAATCTTTAGCGCCACCATTTGGCCCAATTCATAGGGCGTGCCGAAGACGGCAATCACCTTGTCCTGGTTGTGGACCAGCACGGTGGCGTTGATGCCCGCCTTGAACAACGGCACCCGCCAGAAGGGCGTGCCCGTGCGCGCATTCACGCAGACCACGCTGCCATCACCCGAGGCCGTGTAGAGCACGCGGTAGCCTTTGTACCATCCCAGGACAGGATGCGAGAACGAGTTGTCCATGGGCCGCCCCCCCGGGCTGCTGGCCCACACCGGCTCGCCCGTCCGCTTGTCGAAAGCGTAGATGCGATCGCCTCCGGGACCTTGGGCTCCCCAGTTGGCGGTGATGCCGCGCACGATCACCAGCTCCCCATCAATCAGGGGCGAGGCAGTGCGGCTGTTGGGGAAGGTCAACCGGCCAAACAGCTCCATCAAATGATGCTGCCATAGCACCCGGCCATCCCGGTCAAAGGCGCTCAGCAGGCCTTGAGTCCCTTGGGAATAGATGTTGCCGGTCTCCGGGTCCACCGCCGGGCTGGCTGTGGCATAACGCAAATAAATGGTATCGCTGAGGTAGTCATTATAGAGCCGCTGCCAAAGTTTCTGCCCCGTCTCGGCGTCAAAACAGGCCACCCCCTCCTGCAGATCCGGCCCCTCCCCCAAGTAACCCATGATATAGAGCCGCCCATCCGCGATGACCGGCGTGGACTTGCCGGGGAAATCCGCCGTCCACAGGTGATTTTCGCCATTCAACACGATTTTCTCCGGCAGGTTGGTCTCGCGAGAAACGCCCGTTTGTTCGGGACCGCGCCAGGCCAGCCAGCCGGTGGCTGCGGACAGGTCAAGCAGCCCGGATATCAACCCGGCCGTCAACATGAGGCGTGCCCAGCCCCGGCCGCGTCCAAGGCTGGTCTTATTTGCGCTCGCAAAGTCATTAAGCATACTTCTTTTCTATATTTTAGTATCGAATAATGTATTGCGTTTCGCGCATCCGCAAATAATTATTACCTGTGCGTAATAATTGCCCGACCAAAGCAGAGAAACCGCCCCCGCGGCGGCTGCCCATTCTTTTGCGCCGTGCCTGGTTCAGCCTGAATCAGGCCTTCCGTCGCCGGTGTGCGGTGTTGGGGCTGACTCCGGATCAATACACCGCCCTGCGCACGCTCTATGAAGGCGGGCGCGCGGGGATGCGGCAAAGTGACCTGGTGCTGGCCATGAGCAGCGATCCCAACACCATTGCCTCCCTTTTGCGCCGCATGGAAAATTGTGGGTGGATTGAGCGCCGCCCCGAAGCCACGGATCGCCGCGCCCGCCGCGTGCGCCTATTGCCCCCCGGCCGTCGTCAATTCCTCAAGGCGCGCCGGGTGGCCCTGGCCCTGCAGGCGGAAGTGCTGTCCTCGCTGCCGGAAACGGACCGGGAAAAATTCCTGGCTGAGTTGGAAAAGGTGGCGGATGCCTGCCGCCGTGCAGCCCAGTTGTCGCCGGCCGCTCTTACGGCCCAGGAAACGGCCGAGGAGAAGCGGGAGATGTCCTCTGCTCAGTCCAGCACAGGTTCCCCATGAAGCCCAAGAGCGAGAACCCCAGTGCATGAAAACCTACCAGCTCCAGGTGGAACAGACGGTGTCGCGGCCGCTACCGGAGGTCTTTCCCTTCTTTGCCGATGCCCGCAACCTCGAGCGCATCACCCCGCCCTGGCTGCATTTCTCCATTCTTTCCACCGATTTGGAAATGCGGGCGGGGTTGAGGATTGATTATCAATTAAAACTACACGGCTTCCCTTTGCGCTGGCAAAGTGAGATCACCGTCTGGGAGCCGCCGCATCGTTTCGTGGACGAACAGCGCCGGGGGCCTTACCGCTTGTGGCGCCACGAGCATCGTTTTTACGCGGAGGGCACCTCCACGCGGCTGGTGGACGAGGTGACTTATGCCGTGTGGGGCGGCTGGCTGCTTCATCCCTTGTGGGTACGCCGGGATTTGGAAAAAATATTCAGCTACCGGCAGCAGATCATTGCCCAAATCTTTGGAAGTTCCTCCCTGCCGATGCCGGACGAGCAAGCCGAGCAGCGGGCTTAGCGATTGGCTTCCTCAAAGCGAATCACCGTCTCGCCGGGCCTGGCATAACCCAGCCTCTCCCGCACCAGTCGCTCCACGGTGGCCGGATCCTTGGTCATGGCCTCGATGGCGGCGCGCATCCGTTTTTGCTCGGCCTCCTCCTGCTGGATTTGTTGATCCAGTTGGAAAATAACGGCCCGCATGCGCTCATTTTGTTTGAGCAAAGGATGATAAGTGATCGCCACCGCAGCCCCCACGGCCACGACGAACAACCACATCATTAAGCGGGTTAATGCGCCCCAAATGCCTACATTAGCGTTCATTGGGCTGCGATGTTTTTAATGCCTTTCCTGAAAAAAGAAAATATAATTTTTATTAATTGTTCATTTTTTTGTATGGGTGCTTCCAATCTCCCCAAACGTTCACCCAAACCGTCCCCGGCGGGAGGGGGCATGAAGCGCCGTCAATTTCTGTGCGCCACGCTGGCCTCCCTGGGTGTGCCAGCCTGGGTGCGAGGCGAGGGGCTTTCTCCCCTGGCCCCGTTCGACCGCTGCATGGAACAATTCATGGCCGCCCGGCAGATTCCCGGAGGGGTGCTGGCGATCCTGCAACAGGGACGCCTGATTTACGCGCAGGGTTACGGCTATGCCAACCGCGAAGATCAAATCCCGGCCCGCCCTACCACGTTGTTTCGGCTGGCCAGTCTCTCCAAGCCCATTACCGCCCTGGCCATCCTGCGGCTGGCCCAAGCCGGGCGGTTGTCTTTGGACGAACCCGCCTTTGAACGCCTGGGTCTGGCGCCTCTGCCCGGGAAAACCCGCGATCCCCGGCTGGAACGTATAACCATCCGCCAATTGCTCCAGCACACGGGCGGCTGGGATCGTGATCAAAGTGGTGATCCCATGTTCATGTCGGAGACGATTGCCAAGGCTTGCAGAGTCCCCTCGCCTCCCGGTCCAAGGGATATCATACGTTACATGCTCGGACGCCCTTTGGATTTTGATCCCGGCACACGTTATGCCTATTCCAATTTCGGTTATTGCGTGCTGGGCCGCATCATTGAAGCCGTCACCCGCCACCCTTACGAGGCCTGGGTGCGCCGCGATGTGCTGGCTCCCCTGGGCCTGCATTCCCTGCGATTGGGACGCTCACTGATAGACCAGGCCCACCCGGCGGAAGCCCGTTATTACATGGCCGACCAGCGCACGGCCCCCAGCGTGTTTGCGGGCATCAGCTCGCCTGTATCCGCCCCCTATGGCTCCTTTTGCCTGGAGGCCATGGACGCCCACGGCGGATGGATTGGGTCGGCTGTGGATTTGATGCGCCTGTCGGCGGCACTCCTGCGCCGGGACAACGCCCTGCTCCAACCGCAATGGTGGCAGGAGATGGTCTCTCCTCCTGCCCCGCCAGTGGCCCGTGAGGCCGGCGGCGGAGTGAACGAGGTTTATTATGGGTGCGGTTGGTTGGTGCGCCCCACCCGGGACCCCCGCGGCTACAATTTCTGGCACAGCGGCAGTTTGCCGGGCACATTCACGCTCTGGGTCAACCTCAGCCGGGGCATGGCCTGGGCTGTCCTGTTCAACCAGCGGCGCGAAAAGGAAGGCCTGCCGGACGTAGAAATTGACGGGCTGCTGCACCGGGCGGCGGCAGAAGTCAGGGAATGGCCGGACACCGATGAATTTCCGCGATTGTCCAGCGCACCGGGTTGACTCCCTTGGGCTTGCTAAAAAGCCGCAAAAATGAAACAGTTCCTCCCCGATGAAACTACGCCATTATTCCAGCTTATGTCTGGCGATGGTCCTTGTTCCAAGTGGTGTTTGGGCTGCTGGTTTCCGGCTTTCCACTCAGGACGCCTTCGCCGCGGGCCGGGGCGAAGCGTTTGCCGCCACGGCGGACAATCCCTCCGCCATTTATTACAACCCGGCAGGGCTGACCCAGCTCAAAGGCCTGCAAGCGCGCGTAGGCAGCTACAACATCTATCTGGCCCCCGGCTTTGAGGCCAACGGGCGTCGGTTTGAAAACCAGAGCAAGTGGCATGTGGTGCCCCAGGTTTTCGCAGCCTATGGGCTGGAAAAGTGGCCGGTGACTTTTGGCTTGGGTGTTTATTCGCCCTACGGGCTGGGGTTGAAGTGGGCGCAGGACACCGGTTTTCGCAGCATCGCACTGGAAAGTAAAATGAAATATATGACCGCCCATCCGGTCATCGCCGTGGAAGTGCTGCCCGGCATGTCTGTGGCGGCGGGGCCCACGTTTAACTATTCCCGGGTGGACTTGAAGCAAGGGGTGTTTCCCGTGGATGTCGGTGATGTGTTTCGCTTCAAGGGCGATGACGAGGATGTGGGATATACCGCCGGCTGGCGGTGGCAACCCCATGCCAAACTGGCGTTGGGCGCAGCCTACCGCAGCCGCACCACCATGGCCTATGAGGGTTATACAGACTTGATTCCGATATACAGCCACCTGGATGCGCGCCTGCGTTTTCCCATTCCCCATAATGTGGTCATGGGTATCTCCTACCGCCCCACAGAAAAATGGAATCTTGAATTCAATGCCGATTTCACTGAATGGAGCCGCGTCAACCAGGTCAGCCTGGATCAGGCTTTTCCGTTGCCGCCGTTTGTTTTGAACTGGCGTTCCAGTTGGTATTATGAAGTGGGAGTGACGCGCTACCTGGACAAGGGCTGGAGCCTTAGCGCCGGATATATTTTTAATGAAAGCTGCATGCCGGACGCCTTTTTCAATCCGCTGGTGGCAGATACGGACAAACATTTCATCACCTTCGGCGCCAGTTGGCGGGGCCAGCGTGCCGGGTTGGATTTGGCCTATCAATTTGGGTATGGTCCGCCGCACACGGTGCGCGGTAGTGCCGTCTCCGCCGCCGGCCAAAACGCCGATGGACGCTATGATTTCACCAGTCATGCGGTGGTATTATCTTTCCAATGGCGGTTTTGAATTGAGCACCTGCATGTTCTGACGTGGGGGATTATGAGTGCCACAGCAACAACAGTCGAACCCTGGCAGGTGGCCGGCCGCGCCGCCCAAGGGCAGGAGGTTCGCGGGGCGGTATCGCATTTGGGGGGCACGCGGCTGGTGTTTGAAACAGGCGATCCGCATCTGACGCTGCGATTGTCTGAGGTGCTGGATCCGCTGCGCCTGTTCATCAACGGCAAGGAGCTTAATGCCGGGCGGGCGGTGGTCACCAGCGCCGTGCACAACGGCAACACCTGGGTCTGCGAAGTGACCCTGGCGGAGAACTGGTTTGAAGGCAAACTCACCGTGCCCCCCACCGGCGCGGAGCAACCGCTCAACTTTGAGGAATTCCTGCGTCAATGGCAGAAACTCTATGCGCTGCGCCCAGAATACAAGGTGGTGCTCAGCGATTTGCACAGTCTTCTGACCCATTTGCGCCTCTGGCTGGAGGAGGTGGAACTAGGGCTTAAATCGCTCCCGCCGGCGGCCCGTGCGCAACGGATGCAGGCCATCATCGAAAATTTGGACGCGCCCGTGGTGCAGTCGGTCAATGTGTTGCACGAGCGCTTTGAGGAAATCACCGCGCGCCTCACGCCCGAGGAACACCCGGCGCACCAAAGCCTGTGCCGCCGGCTGCTGCATCCCCTGTTTTTGTGTTCGCCCTTCGGGCATCGCACCTACGTCAAGCCTTTGGGCTACGCGGGCGACTACGAGATGGTGAACATGATCATGCGCCCGCCCTACGAGGGGCCTTCCCTCTATGCGCAGGCCGTCAATGTATGGCTGCTGCGCCAGTATCCCTCGCAGGCCCACCGCAACCGCATTCGTTTTTTGACCGAAAAACTGGTGCAGGAAACGGCCCGCGTTTCCCTCCAGCATCGCTGCGCCCGCATTTTCAACCTTGGATGCGGGCCGGCGCACGAGATCCAAAATTTTTTGCGGGAAAGCGCCTTGAGTGACTGGGCGGAGTTCACCCTGCTCGATTTCAATCAGGAGACCATCCAACACGCCCAACAGGTGCTGGAAAAGGCCCGCCAGGAGCATCAACGGCAATGTCGTCTGCAGTTGGTGAAGAAGTCAGTGATGAGCCTGCTCAAAGAGGCGGGCAAAAGCGGCGCCGCCGAGGCGGGCGGCGGCTATGATTTGGTCTATTGCGCCGGGCTGTTTGACTATCTGCCGGACCGCACCTGCCAACAGTTGATGAATCTGTTTTACCAGTGGCTGGCCCCCGGCGGGCTGTTGGTGGCCACCAACGTTTTTCCCTGCCAGCCATTCCGGCACATGCTGGAGTACCTGTTGGACTGGCGCCTGATTTACCGCGATCCCAAACAAATGCTGGCGCTCAAACCGGCGGCCGCCCCGCCTGAAGCCGCGCGGGTGGTCAGCGATTTGACCGGCACCAACCTGATGCTGGAGGTGCGCAAGCCCGCCCCCTGAAGCCATGCCGGACGAGCATACCAGACAAATCCACGCTGCCTTTGAAGAATACGAGCGGGGGGTCACGGTGTACAATTTCAAGGTGGCCTGCATTCTGGGCATCGTGCTCATGCCGTTCGGCATTCTGCTGGACTGGTTTGTCTATCCCCAACACCTGGTCGAGTTTGCCTTAATTCGGTGTGCGTGTTCCTTCCTGATATTGCTCTTCCTAATCATCATGCTGAAGCCCGGCGGGCAGCGCCGGTATAAACTGTGGGGCTTGATTTTACTGAGTCTGCCCACGCTTTCGATTGCCTACATGATCTACCGCACGGAGGGTGCGGCCTCCCCATATTACGCCGGCCTGAATCTGGTGGTGCTGGTGCTGGGTTTTGTGCTGCACTGGACCTTTCGCGAAAGCCTGGTGGCGGTGGGCATGGTGTTGATCATGTATTTGGGGGCCTGCCTGGGACATGGGGACTACCGCCAGACCGGCATGTTTTTCAACAATATGTATTTTCTCTCTCTAACCGGAGTCATCATTGTCACCGGCAGTTATTTTCTGAGCGAGCTGCGCTTCAAGGAGTTTGCCAACCGTTACGAGCTGGATCTCAGCCGCAAACAACTCGAGGAGAACAATCGCAAGTTGTTGGAACTGGATGAAAACAAGAGCCGATTTTTTGCCAACATCAGCCATGAGCTGCGCACTCCGCTCACCATCATGCTGGGGGCTTTGGAGGAGGTCCTGCAGCACCCGGAGGTGAGCGGGGACCCCAATCTGCGCCAGACACTCACCCTGATGCGGGCTAACGGCCTGCGACTATTAAAACTGATCAATGATCTGCTGGAGCTGGTGCGGCTGGACGCCGGCACCCTGCCGGTGAAACGTGACGCCGTGGATTTGCCCGCCTTTCTTGAGGGGCTGGCCGCCGCCGCCCGTCATCTGGCGGAACGCCGCAACCTGCAACTCGTCACGGTGGTGGAGCCGGAGCTGCAACGGGTGCTGGTGGACCGGGACAAGCTCGAGAAAATCCTGCTCAATCTGCAGTTCAACGCCCTGAAATTCACGCCTACGGGGGGGCGGGTGGAGTTGTTGGCCCGGCGGGAGAACCGCGATTTGGTGCTGCAGGTGCGTGATACCGGCGTGGGCATTGCCGAGAAGGATTTGCCGAACGTTTTCAGCCGCTTCTGGCAGGCCGACATGTCCAGCCAGCGCAAGTTCAAAGGGGCCGGCATCGGTCTGGCCCTGGTGAAGGAATTGACGGAGGTCCAGGGCGGCTCGGTGGCGGTGGAAAGCCGGCTGGGCCAGGGCACCACCTTTACTGTCCGCCTGCCGTTTTTGCCCGCCACGGAATCCAGCCTGGCAGCGGCGGATACAGGCGGACGCCACCCCCAGGAACCCAAGGCCGAGGAGTGGCTCGGCAACCTGAACCGGCAGGCGGAGCTCAGCTCGCTGAATCACGTATCGGATTCTGAAAACGCGCCTGCGCCGGTGGCGGAGGGCAGCCAGCCGCTGTTGCTGGTGGCTGATGACGAGCCGGATTTACGGGAATTCCTCCGCCGCCAACTTAGTCCGCATTATCGCGTGGCCGAGGCGGTGGATGGCCGGCAGGCGGTGGAGATGGCTCTGCGTCTGCAACCCGATTTGTTGTTGCTGGACTTCATGATGCCGGAAAAGGACGGACTGCAAGTCTGCCGGGAATTGCGCGAAAACCCCGCCACACGCATTTTGCCCATCATCTTCCTCACCGCGCACGGGGATCATCAAACCCGGCTGGATGCCCTGCGCGATGGCGCAACGGATTTCCTGGCCAAGCCGTTTTCCCTGACGGAGCTGCATCTGCGCGTGAAAAACCTCCTGGCCGGCCATTTGTACGCCCGGGAACTGGCGCGGCAGAAAGCGCAACTGGAGGCGGCGTATCGCCAGTTGCAGGAGGCGGAGGCCCAGTTGGTGCAATCGGAAAAGCTGGCCGCGCTGGGCCGCATGAGCGCGGGCATCATTCACGAGATCAACAATCCCCTCAATTACGCCCGCACCGGATTGTACACGCTGCGCCAGCGCCTGGCCGGGTTGCCGCCCGAGACCCGGGCCGCCTGGCAGACGTTGCTGACGGAGATTGAGGACGGCATCAACCGCGTGAAGAATATTGTGCTCGACCTGGGCCCCTTTGCGCACGAGCGGGACACTGTTAGCGATGAAACCTCCCTCCGCCAGTGCGTCGAGCTGGCGCTGCGCTTTCTCAGCCATGAATGGCGGGGAACCGTGGAAATGACGGTGGATGTGCCTGAGAAACTCACCGCCTGGGCCAATCGCGTGCGGTTGGTGCAGGTGCTGGTCAACTTGCTGCAAAACTCCCTGGACGCCTTGCGCTCGCAAACCCCGCCGCCGCAGGCGCCACACATTCAGGTGCGCGGCTGGCAGGAGGGCGGCCGGGTGTTTCTGAGCGTGCGGGACAACGGTCCCGGCATCCCGCCCGAGCTGCAAAACCGGGTTTTCGAGCCGTTTTTTTCCACCAAGGAAATTGGTGCCGGCCTGGGATTGGGCCTGCACATCTGCCATCAAATCATGCATCAACATGGCGGGCGCATCCGGCTGCAGAGTGAACCGGGCCAGTATTGCGAGTTTATCCTGGAGCTGCCGGCACGTGACCCGCGCTTGAATCATTCCCCGCCTTCGCCAACGCATGACCTCACCCCTGACCACGCCTGAATTCGATTATCGCCGCTTTGCCATTCTTTACGTGGACGACGAAGAGGCGTCGCTGCGTATGTTCCAGGCAGCTTTCGGCGAGCAGTTTCGCATTTTCACCGCGCCGAGCGCCGCCGAGGGACACCGCCTGTTGGAAAGCCACCACGCCGAGGTGGGCGTGCTGATGACCGACCAGCGGATGCCCGGCGAAAAAGGGGTGCAATTGCTGGAAAAAGCCCGCAGCCAGTACCCGCGGATCGTGCGCATCCTGACCACGGCCTATGCGGAACTGGATGCCGCCATTGCCGCGGTGAATGCCGGCGCCATCTACAAGTACATCACCAAACCGTGGGATCCGGTGGAGCTGGAAATGGCGCTCCGGCAGGCGCTTCAATTTTTCATAGTGCAACACGAGCGCGACCAATTGTTGCGCGAGAAAATCTCCACCCTGCACCGCCTCATGTTCACCGACCGCCTGCTGAGCATGGGCATCTTCTCGGCCGGGCTGAATCATCACCTGCGCAATTCGCTGGTGGCCATTCAAACCTTTCTCGATCTGGCTCCGGTGAAAATGGCCGAGGAAAAAATCAGTCCGCAGCAACTGCGGGACCCGCAGTACTGGCGCGAGTTTCATGCCATGGCGCAGGGGCAGATTCACCGCATCACCGAGATGCTGGACAGCCTGGGGCTGGCGGCGAACCGTTTTGATCCGGGCGATCTGGAGGAGGTGGACGTGGCCGCCCTGTTGCGCGAAGCGGTGGCGGCAGCGCAGGAGGAATGTCAATCCCGCCAGATTGTCGTCGAGGTACACTGCGCTGCGCCGTTGCCCCTCCTCCGGGGCCATACCAGAAACATTCAGCGACTGCTTTATTTGTTGCTGCGCGATGAGCTGCTGGTGCTGCCGGCCGGCGGCAGAATTGTCTGGACGGTGCAGGCCGATGCTGCAAACCAGGGTATCGAAATTATTTTGGAGGACAACGGCCCGGGACTGAGCGCTGAGGACATGCGCTTCCTTTTTGATCCCTTTTACAGCCGCTCCAACCATCCTCAAGAACTGGGCTTCAATCTGATGGCCTCCTTCTTTCTGGTCTATCACGAGGGCGGACACCTGGAGGTGGATCATTCCCCCCTCGGCGGTACGCGTTTTCGCATTCATCTGCCCGGTCTGGCCACGGACGGGAAGAAACCGGGGACAGTCTCCTCGCCGCAGTCGTGGGGTCTGTACGAAGAGCTTTACGAAAACCTGATTTCCGGGCGTACCGAGCGGCAGAAGTCCACTTCGCTTTGAGAAGGGGGCCGGATTTTCCATTGCCGCCTCTCAGGCCACGGCATAGCATCCCGCCGGTATGAATGAAGCGGTCACCGCCAAGCACAACCCGCCCCCAGCCGCCCGGGCGGATGGGCGCCGCCCCGATCAGCTCCGCCCCGTGCGTTTCCAGCCCGGCATTGCGCCTGCAGCCGCCGGCTCAGTCCTGATTGAATGGGGCAACACCCGGGTCATTTGTGCCGTCACCGTCGAAGCCGAAGTGCCCCGGTGGATGAAAGAGCAACAGGTGTCCGGGGGCTGGCTCACCGCCGAATATTCAATGCTCCCCTACTCCACCGCCACCCGCAAGGCCCGGGAGGCCAGCCGCGGGAAGATTGAGGGGCGCACGCAGGAAATTCAGCGGCTGATTGGACGCTCCTTGCGCGCTTGTGTGGACCTGGAAAAACTGGGCGAGCGCACCGTGTGGGTGGATTGCGATGTGCTGCAGGCGGACGGTGGCACCCGCACTGCTTCCATCACGGGGGCCTACGTGGCACTGGCGCTGGCCATCAAACAATGGCTGAGCGCCGGCCTCTTGCAGGCCAATCCGTTGCAGCGGGCCGTGGCGGCCGTCAGCGTGGGCCTGGTGGGCGGCACGCCTTTGTTGGACCTTTGTTACACCGAGGATGTGGCGGCGGCGGTGGATATGAATCTGGTGATGAATGATGCCGGCGATTACATCGAGATCCAGGGCACCGGCGAAGAGGCCACCTTCACGGAGGAGCAGCTCCATCAGTTGTTGGGCCTGGGCCGGGCCGGGCTGCAACAGTTGTTTGCCCTGCAACAAGCCGCCCTGCAATGCGCATGAAACGCACCCGTTTTTATTTCATCCGGCATGCCGAGGTGGAGGAACGTTATCACCACGTCTTCGGCGGGCGTATTGACATGGGCCTATCGGCCGTGGGGCGCGATCAGGCGCGACGGCTGGCCGAGTACGTGCAGCGGCTGCCATTGGAGGCGGTATATGCCAGCCCCATGCTGCGCGTCCGTCAGACGCTCGAGCCGTGCAACGGTCATCTGCCCGGCGCGCCACAATTTGAGGAGGCGCTCCGCGAATTTGATTTTGGGCGGTGGACCGGCCTGCACTTTCGCGAAGTACGGGAAAAGTTCAAGGCGGATCCTTGGGACTGGCTGGACTGGATTGAACAGGGGCGCATTCCTGACGGGGAGACCGGCGCTCAAATTCGGGCCCGGCTGGAACCGTGGCTGCACGACAAGCTCGTGCGCCACCAGGGCCAAACCGTGGCGGTGTTCGCCCACGGCGGCGTCATCCGCCAACTGCTCGCCTCCCTGTTGGAGATGCCCCTGTCGCGGATGGCGTTGTTTGACGTGGATTATGCGTCTGTGGCGGCGGTGGACGCCGGCGGAGGAAGGCACCCGGAGATTCAGTTGGCCAACTACACTCCCTGGAAGACACCGGGCACATGAAAACGCCCACGCTCTGGCAGGTGACCATTCCGGTGTGCAAGGGCCACGAGGAGGCCGTGCAGGCACTATGCGAAGACTTGTTTCAGACGCCCGCTTGTGCGTACACGGCCGAGGATTCAAGTGAAGCCAGTGTCTCGGTTTATCTGCCGCACCAGCCCGGCACGGCAATGCTGGAGGAATTGGGCCGGGGCCTGCAGACGCTGCCAAGGGCAGTTCCCCTGCCCCGCCCGTCCACTCCGACAATCCAAGTGCAGCGATTGACGGCAAGGGACTGGGTCAAAGCCTGGCAGCGCCACATCCGCCCCATCCGCATCGGGAAGGTGTTGCTGATTCGTCCCACGTGGGACAAAACCCCGCCCCAAGCCGGGCAACATTTAATTGTCCTGGATCCTGGTCTGAGTTTTGGCACAGGACACCATCCCACCACGCATTATTGTCTGCAGGAAGTGGTGCGGCTTTCCCGCCCGGTGGGGGCCAGTTTTCTTGATGTGGGCACCGGCTCCGGGCTGCTGGCCATTGCGGCGGCGAAACTCGGCTACGCCCGGATTATGGCCCTGGATCACGATCCCGAAGCCATCCGCGTAGCCCGGGCCAATGCCCGCGCCAACGGGGTGGGCCGGGGCATTCGTTTTCTAACGGCCGACATCGCCACGGACGCCCCACCCGGCAACCGGAAGTTTGAGGTCGTCGCCGCCAACCTGACCGATGAGCTGTTGGTGCAACAGGCGGCGCGCATCGCACAGTGCGTGGCGCCGGAAGGCCGGCTGGTTCTGGCCGGCATTTTGACAGAACGCTTTCCGGCGGTGCTAAAAACGTACCGGGACCTTGGTTTTAAGCTTACCCGGCGCCGCGACAAGAGCGAATGGACCGGCGCCACCTTCACTGGCACCGCGGGCCTCACTTCCCGGCGGGCGGAGCTTCCAAAAGGCGCTTGAGATTGTAGCGGGTGTAGCGGGTGTGACTGGCCACATTCTGGCTGTCCGCGTTGGCGACCCAGAAGTCCAGCGTATCCGGCTCAAATAACACGGACTGAATGTTGGAGCCCATGCAGACGGGGCGATTCATGAGCGCGCGTGCGGAAGTGGCATCGAATTTGCCGTAGTTTTCCCGCACGCGGGCCGCCAGGGTTTCATAGCGATCGCCCGCCGACATGAGCACGACGTCGGCAAAGGCATGCGGCAGGCGGGGGTGGGATTGCCCCGGCCAGATGGTTTCAAAGGTGTCCGGCGTGGCGGCAATACCGACAGCCTTCCTGCTTTTAGCATCGGAAATTACGTAATAATACTCGCACGTGCGCGGCCCGCGGCGCATGATGGACACCGCTTCATCCAGCGTGGCGGCACGCTCCATAACTTCGCGCATCAACTGCGCCATGGGTTTGCCATCCCACAAGCCTTCGCCGCGCCCGCCCATTTCGCCGATGGCCACCTGTTTTTCATTCATGGCGGTCACCGTGCCCACAAAGCCGGCGTAGCCCACGTTGACCCACGCGTAGGCATCGGCAGGTTGCATCACCATGACCACGGCATTTTGCTCCAAGCCCACGCCCTTCAAATAATCGAGGATGCGCCCGTGATACATACGCCCTCCCTGCGTGGCCTTGCCGAACAGGGCAAAACCACTGCAATGAAACAGCTCGGGAAAGAAATTGGCCAGGCGCACCTCTTCGCGCTCCAGTCCGGCAGCCTGAGCCAGGGCATCCATTTCGCGCAAATAGCGTTCGTCCACTTTCAATCGCGCCTGCGCCTGCTCAATCTCGCCAAAGAACCACCGGCCTTTTTCAAAGCTGCTGCCCACGCCCACCCCGTAGAGGATTTGATCCACCAGCGAGCGCACCTGCTTGCGCAACAATACGCCATGCTGTCGGCCCATCTCTTCCGGTGTGCCTTTGACAAAGAGCACCAGTGTGCCGTCCACGGTTTCCAGCCGGCCCTCGCCTTCAGTGGCCACCAACCGGTGCTGCCCGGTGACCGTTTCGGGCAGGGTGGGAATCTTTTGGTTCAACGATTTAAGGGCCACCTCCAGGAAGCGGGTCACATGCCCCAGCGCCACCTTTTCGACGGTATCGCCGGCTCTGGCCGGGATGTTCCATCGCTCCGCCGGCCAGGCAGGCTCGGCCTGAAGGTTGCCCAGTTCCACCAGCACATCCAACTTGCGGCCATCGCTCCAACCGATGCGGGCGGGCAAGGCGTCCTTGCGACGCAAAGCCAGCGTGAGCGTGCCGGCCGGGAGGCCCAGGGCCTGCATGGCCTGCGGCAACGGCCGCGCCTGGAAGACGTGACAGGCCTCGCCGTCAATGACTTTTTCCGGCAGGATTTCATAGGAGAATAACAAAGGCAGCAGCGCCAACTGCTCCGGGGGGACGGGCAATTTCAGACGCCCCAATTGCGTGCGATCGATTTTTTCCGGCGCCGTGGAAAAACGCGGCAGGCCCGGCTGACCGACAATGCCAAACTGTTTGGCGCCGGCATAAATCCACAGCTCCTGGCCCTGCCTGCCCAAAGCATACGTGTGGCCGTTGGCCTGCACTTCCACTCGTGCCCGATTGGGGGATTGTATCGCCAGGTTGAGCTTGGCCTCGGCCAGTTCTTTCGGGATACCTTGGGCACGCACCAGTTTGATTTGGGCCGACCATGTTTCCGCAGGGGTGTTGGGGGAAGGCTCGAGCAAGGCGGCCACTTTGGCTAGGGCATTGCCCAACAGGATGGCGGGTGAATTGGAGACCGCCGGGGTGGTTTGGGCCCGCAGGGGCAACCAGCCGGAGCAGGTAAAAACAAAGGCAAGGGCAAGACCGAGCCAACGTGATTTCATGGCTGTGAACATGGCCTGCGCCTTGTGCTCTGTCAAATGCAACTCTGCTGCAAGTTCCCGCCGCGTAAGAATATTCTGACATGATTTTCGCAGGCCTTCCGACCGGAGAAAGCGGTTTGCGCCGATTTCGCGTGTCTGCGGCGGGGCGTAGGTTGGCCCCGTATGAAAAACGTGACACACAGCCTGATGATCTTGGCGCTCAGCGCGGCTCTCGCGCTGGCGGCTGAACCGCAATCTCAACCTTCGCCGCGGCTCAAACCGGGCGATAAAGTCATCCTTAGCTTGGGACAAAAAGGTCAGTCACCCTCCCAGGTGGAGCTCAAACTCAATCATCTGGGACAAGTGGATTTGCCGGTGGCCACGCCGTATGCCGACACCCTGTCCCTGCCGGCCGCCGGGCGCACGCCCGAGGAGCTGACGGCGGCGGCGCAGGCGCTGGCCGCCCAATACGCACCGGAAATGCAGGTGCAATTTTCGGCGGTGGCCGTCCCCCCTGCCGCAGCCAAAGGGACGGTGACCTTTTGCGGGGAGGCGCAAGGGGTGGTTTATCTGGAGCGGCAACTCAATACGCATCTGGCCCAGGCCATTTATTTCCTGGGGCCGTCCCGCTTTGCTAATTTGCAGAAGGTGCGCGTGAGCCGCACGCTGGCGAATGGCGCCACCGAACAGTTTACGGTGGACGTGGAACACATCATGGCCGATGGGTTCAAAAATGACCTCCCGCTGCAGGATGGCGACATCGTCAGCGTGCCGGCCTCCTCATGGCCGGGCCGGCGGCCGGTGACGGATCATCCGGCCCTGCCTGTGGATCAACTGAAGCTCTTCTGCGCCTTGTCACACGGCAAACCGCTGCCGGTTACGGGAAAGACCGATCCCGCACTGGCCGCAAAACCTGAAGTGGCCCGGGTTTCGCAGATCGCCGCCCGTTAAGGGTCTGGTTTCATCTGCGTGTGTCACGGGGACGGCCCTTGGGGGCCGTCCCATTTTTATGGCGGCAGACAACGGCCCTGGTTCAGGGGGCTTGCAGCAACTCCCGCACATCCGCCACGAAGGCATCCACATCCTCGGGCCGGGTGTCCCACGCGCACATGAGGCGGCATCCCCCCTGGCCAATGAAGGTGTAGAAGCGCCAGCCGCGCGCCCGCAAGCCCTGTTGCACGGCCGGGGAAAATTCGGCAAAGACGGCATTGGCCTCGCGGGGAAAAAGGAGGTTGACTCCCAGCTCACGCAGGGCTGTTTCCATCCGGGCGGCCATGGCATTGGCATGAGCGGCGTGACGCAGCCAGGTGTTGTTTTCCAACATGCCGAGCCACGGGGCGGCAATGAAACGCATTTTGGAGGCCAACTGGCCGGCCTGCTTGCAGCGATAGGCAAACTCGGCCGCCAGCTCGCGGTCAAAAAAGATCACGGCCTCGCCCACCGGCAGGCCGTTCTTGGTGCCACCAAAGCACAGCACGTCCACCCCCGCCTGCCAGGTGATTTCCTTGGGCGCCACGCCCAACGAGGCCACGGCGTTGGCGAAGCGGGCGCCGTCCATGTGAATCCGCAGGCCCAGGCTGCGCGCCCGGGCCCAAATGGCGCGGACTTCCTCCACGGTGTACACCGTGCCCACCTCCGTGGCCTGCGTGAGGGAAACGGCGCGCGGTTTGGGATAATGAATGTCGCTGCGCCTGCGCACCAGCCGCTCGATGGCCTGCGGCTCCAATTTGCCGTTGGCACCGGGCGCGGTGAGCACCTTGGTGCCGTGCGAAAAAAACTCGGGCGCGCCGCATTCATCCGTCTCCACGTGGGCCAGCTCGTGGCAGATGATGGAGTGATAACTCTGGCAGAGGGTGGCCAGCGCCAGGGAATTCGCCGCGGTCCCGTTAAAGACGAAAAACACCTCGCAATGCGTCTCAAACAATTCCCGCAGTTGGTCCGCCACGCGGGCGGTGAAGTCATCCTCACCGTAAGCGGGCGCGTGGTCCACATTGGCGGCCTGCAAGGCCGCCCAGGCCTCAGGGCAGATGCCGGCGTAATTGTCGCTGGCGAAGAAACGTCTGGGAGTTCCCATGGGCCGGGTTTAACAAAACGGCCGCCGGGGGACAATGCTGAAAGTGCAAACCTTGTTTAGGACCACCAGCGCGTGGAGGCCGCCAGCATGGCCTCCACCCCGGGATCGTGGTCATCGAGGCTGATCAGGCGCTCGCGCAAATCATTCAGGGCGCAACGGGTTTCCTCAAAGCGCTCGGCCAACTGGTCAAAGATGCCGTCCAGCGCGTACTGGCGGGCCAGGCGATGCTCCCCGGCTTCGCGATAACTGGCCTGGCCCAGGCCGGTGTAATAACTCAAACTGGGCGCCCCACGGCGCTCGGCGCGGCGGCGGATGCGATCGGGAAAGAGGCCGGATAAAAACAGGGCTGTGTTGCCCATAAACGCACGGAGATAAAACCGGGCGATGTCATCGCAACTTTGGAGAGCGGCCAGCATGTCCACAAAATACTCCAGCGGCGGCGCGTTCTGCCGCCAGCGCAGACGGGTAGCCTCCACGTCGGCGTACTCCGCCAGCACGGCGGCCACATAATCGGCCACCGCCCGTTCCGCCATGCCGGCGCGCAGGAAGGCATGGCGGACGAGGATATAAAAGTAAAAGGGGGTGGAAATGCGCAGACAACCGCGGGACTCCAGGATGGCACGCAACAACCGATCGTCGTCCAGCAACGTGTCCCGGCTGGCTTCATCCGCCAGCAACCGGGTCAGGGCATTGACATCACTGACCCGCTGAGCCAACACCTGGGTGATGAAGGCCATGTCCTCAGCGGTCAGTTGAATCCGACAGGCAGGACGTATCACTTTCATAACCGGTGTAAATATAGCGCAAATCCACACCGGGTAAAACGCGCCCAGAAGGAGGCGGGACTATTTGGCCTCGATGGAGCGGATGCGCATGGAGGGCACCCAGACTTCTTTGCCGGTGGCGTCTTTGAAGCGATAATGATCCGTGGCGGGGTCAAGCTTGGGCTTGCTTTTGGCCGTCATGACGTTGCCATTGGTCAGGGTGACCTCGTAGCGGGAGCAGCCAGCGCCCGCCGCGGCCAGAGCCAGCAAGGCGGCCATTACCAAAACATGCTTCATGGCTTGAATTTCAGCCAACGGAGGGGGTAATGCAAGCGCGATACGCCAAGGATGGCATCCCCGCCCGGAAGCGCCGGGATGCCCTGCGGGTTTTGCGGCCAATACAAGTTATTCCTGGACGCGCACGCGGTAGAAGCGCACACCGTTGCCAGACGCCGCAGCGTCACGGAATTCCTTAATCAAGCCGTCACCCGCGATGCCACTGGCCACCGGGGTCCATTGCCCGGAGCCCAGTTCAGTGCAGACTTCAAGGACGTACCGCTTGCCCGCCACCGTAGGCCATTTGAGGACCATCTCGCCGGCCTGGGCGGCGCGATTTGCCACCACTGCCAAGCGGGATTGCGGGTCGTTGGGGTGCGTTCCCGCCTTGAACTCCTGCCAGTTGGGCACGCCGTCCCCATCGGCATCGGCCAAGGCATGAGTCAGCAGGTTGTCAAGGGAATCAAAGTAACGCAGCTTCCAGGCATCCGGGATGCCATCATTGGCGCTGGAGGTGTTCCGATTGGCCAGAGTGATCAAACCATCGCTGGTGACAGTCGGGAAGATTCCCAGTCCATTGGGAGACGCGGAGAAGGTGGCAATACGCACACGGTAGGCCGCGGCGCTGCTGGCGGAGGGCGGAATGGTCACAAACAGGCGCCCCAGCTCGCCGGAGGCGGCCATGCCGCGGGTGTTGTCCAGCCAGGCGGCGGCAAAGTCATTGACCCCGCGGCTGGTGTTAAGGCCCGGCTGGCCAAAAGCCGCATTGGGCACGAAGCGGATGGGTGCGGTGATGGCGGGCGAGCCATCGAGCGCCTCCACGACCAGCCGCAACATGAACACCCGCAGGGGCGCGCCCCCCTGGATTTCCGCCTGGATGGGCACGGCAATTTCCTGGCCCGGCGCCGAAGGGATGACGTCCGCAGCGGTAAGGCGCACCAGCGGGGGCGTGACGTCGCTGTTGTTGCGATACGTCACTGGTTCGCTTTGCGCGGCGAGATTACCGCGGAAACGGTTGGGCACAATCTCATAGCGCCTTGCGCCGGTGGGAGGATTCGTGGGCCAGTAGCGGGCATACCACACGCGGGAAGGATCCAGGGCGCGGCGGAAGGAGACAAAGATGTCGTTCACGTTCAAGACACCGTCCCCCCAGGCGATCCGATCAATCAGGGTATCAATGCCACTGTCGGCATAGAAGCCGGGATTCGCTGCCTGGTTGACGCCATTGGTGTCAATACAGCAGGAATCCATGGCATTGAAAAAGTCCGATGTAGGCGGCGGTCTATTCAACCCATACGTCGCAGTTTGAAATACCTGCATCAAGTCGGCGCTCAGGATGTTGGAATCGCCGAAGTCACCCGCATTAAACCACCCAAACGGCATGCAGTCGCCGACGATGTAGGGGAAGGAGGCCATGCTTAATTCACGCACACTGCGGTTGGTGGGCGTTTCAATATAGACGTCAGTTTGGATGCCGTCCGACGTTGCCGACGGCCGACCGAGGCTGACCAGGTAACGGCTGTCAGGGGCGGCGGTGAGCGGCACCGTGAAGCGGAAACCACCAACAATGACCTTGCGCCCGCTGCTTTCAAAGAGGGTGTTGTGGGCGATGGAGTATTGAATCAAGTGCTGCTTGAGGGTGTCGTAAAGGTTGGTCGCCGAATGACGCTCCATATACCCCAGCATCAACAAGCCAAGCGTGTTGTTAGTGACATAGAGATTGGTAAAACCGGAAGTCGCCAGAAAGGCCGGCGGGATGGGAATATAGACCACGCCCGCCGGTGTTTCCACCCGCCGCATGAGCATGGATTCATAGCCCAAGGTTGCGTAATTGATCGCCGGCGCCAGGCCAAGATTGGTGACCGCGGCATTGAACTGCAGGGAGTACATCTTTTGTCCCTCCAGCACTTCGAGGGTCACCGGCGCCACGAATTGTTGCCCCGGCGCTCCCAAAAACCGGCTGAAACCCTCCCCGCCTTCAAAGCCCAAGGTCAGTTTGTTGGCCGCGAAGTTTTGGGCGGAAAGAACCTTGGTCACCGTCTCGCTGGGTTGATAACGATCGCGGAAACCTTTGACCTTGAGCACAATGTTGGTGTCCGAACGCGGCAGAGAGATGACGTCGCCTTCAAACACGGGCCCAAAGTTCTGCGGTCCGGCGCCGTCCACCGGATCCACCCCGTTGGTGGTGTAAAACATGCGGGCGCCGAAAGTGATGTTGCCCACCGGTAGATAAGCCGCATTGTCACCATTCAGGACGGGTGTGGCCACTTTGAAGATGAATTGGGCCATGACCACATCACTGGCCTGGCGCCCCTGGGCGGAGCTGCGCGCTTTAATGATGAAATTGGGCGCCGGCTCAACCACCGAGGGCGGCAGGGTAAGCTGGCCAGTTTGGAAGGCCGGCGGCGTACTGCCCACGCCAGGGGCGGGATCAGGTATCACATTATTGATGTCCAGCGGATCCGACGGCGTGGCGCCGGTGGTGAAAAAGGTTTGCACCCCCACCTCGCCCTCAATGCCGATGATTTCATCGTTGTTGAAGGTAATCGAGGTCACCGGCGTCAACACGGCCACGCGGCCGGCGGGCGTATCCTGCAACCGAATGTAACCGATGCGCGGATTTTGAATGCGCGGCTGCGGCGGCATGGTTTGCACGCGGCGGATGGCCGAATTGCCGCGGTCCACCACCAGAATACCCTCGGAAGTGGTGTCCCGGCATAAGCCCACCGGCGAGTTGAACCGGGCACTCAACGGAGCGCCATTAACAAAACCACTGGCATTTTCGCCCAGTCCGCCGGCCACCGTGACAATGGTGTAGCCGCCATAAACCGTGTTGGTGTAGAGTCGCCGCAAAGAGTGGTTGGCGGTGTCGCTAATGAGCAGGCCCGTGTTGCCGCCCACCCATAAGAGGCCCCGGGGGTTATTGAACCGGGCATCCGGCCCCTGCTCGGCATCCACAGCCCCGGTCGTGTTCGTCAAACCCGCCACGATGATGGGCGTGCCCACCATCGTCACGCCCAGCCCGGTGCCGATGGTTTGCAGGCGCTGGATGACGTGACTGCGGGTGTCAGCCACCCATACTTCGCCATTGTCACCCACGGCCACCGCCGCCGGACCATTGAAGCCGGCCACCAGCGTGGCCACCGTGTTGTTGGTGAACAGGATTTTGATGGAGCCGCTACCCGAATCGGCAATGTAGATATTACCGCTGGCATCGCGGGCCAATCCCACGGGATAGCTCAAGTTGGTGGCCAGCGTGGAGACAGCGCCGCCCCACGTGACCAGACGAAGGGCATTGTTGCCTGAATCCGAAATGACCAGGCCGCCGCGGGCTTCGTCCACCACCAATCCCTGCGGGCTGTTGAAGCGTGCCGCCGTGCCGGTGGCATCCACCAAGCCGGAAACGCCGGTCAGACTTCCCGCCAACACAGTCAGCACGCCAGTGCCCGGATGGAAGCGCACCACCTGGTTGTTGACGCTGGCCGTGACGTAAATGTAGTCCCCCCGGGCGCCCACCCCCATGGGTTCGCGCAAGGAATTGGTGGAAAACACGGTATCCACCTGTTGGGCGCCAACGTGGCCTGCGGCCAGAACCCCCGCGGTCAGGATCGCCAGAATTGCTTTGGTCTTCATGGTCGAACTCCGTTTTTCAATGGTGATGTAGGTTCGGGCTTCAAGGCAACAAACGCACCCGGTAGAATCTGGGTTTGCGCGGGTCCACCGGCGCGGTGATTTCCTGGTACTGCCCATCACCAGCAATCGTTCGCACCGCCGTCCACACGCCGGAAGTGAGGTTTTCTGTGTACTCCAACTGGTAGGTCTTGTCCGGCGCCGTCAGCAGGCTGAGCACCACCTCCTGCGGCCGGGCCACGCGGGTCTGCAGGCGCAGACGGGACTGGGCATTGGCAGGATTGGTGCCTGCCAGGTATTCCTGCCAGTTGGGGACGCCATCGCGATCAGGATCGGCGTCATTGGCGGCATCCGGGTTGTCCGGATCCCCGAAGAACCGGCGTTTCCAATCATCTGAAATCCGCACCGACTCCGCAGCCGCCGGCACGCCCACAAACACCGCGCCGGGGAGACTTTCAAACTGCGGCTCGCGGAAGGGCATGGTGCGGGTGTCGCCCCCGCTGCCCGCCAGGAAACGCACCCGGTACAGCGCGCCCACCGGAGCGCCAGCAGGTACGGTGAAACGAATATAACCCAGCAGCGTTTCGCCTGCGCCGATGCCGGTGGGGATGAATTCCCATACGCGGTAAACGGTGTCTGAAGGCACGTTGGCGTCGCCATCGCTCCAGCGGGAGGGGGCGGGCGCGCCGTTGCGCGGGATGAAGGTGACCTGGCGGACCAAGGGGGCGCTGGGCGTGGCAGGGCGCACCACGGCGCTAAAGGACAGGCCGGAAAGTGTCTGACCTTCACGCAGCCAGACGGTCACCGGCACATCCACCACCGCGCCGGGCTGGGCATTGCCCACCAGACCCGCGACAAAGCGGGCATTCTTGACCCATACACTGCCGGGCAGCGCCTCCGTGCGCACCGGTTCGCCGTCGGGCGTGCCGGTAAGGTTGAAGGGGCCGATTACGGTCTTAAGCCCATTGGGCAGGCGCACGCGCACAAAGTTGTCCGCCAGCACCCGGCTGGCGCGCCACAACGTGACCTGCCAGTCCAGGAAGCGGATTTCGCCATCACCTCCCCACCCAGCCGGGGTGTCCAGCGGGAAACTGTCCATGGCATCAAAGGCGTCCGAGGTGCTGGGCGGCACCCGCAAGCCAAGAGAGGCGTAGAAGGCATTATTCACGTCGGCATTGTCCAGGTTGCCATCCCCAAACTCGCCAGCATTGAACCAGCCGCTGGGCGAACTGTCGCCCACCAGGTAACCCACGGCGCCTGCGGGCAAGGTTACATTGCCCACGCCGCCGTTGATATTGGTCGCCACGCCGATGCGGCCCGCCGCGGCGCCCACCACGATCTTCACCGCCCCGCCCGGGCTAATCGGCAGGGTGGCCTGACCGCCATCGGAGGTGGCCGAGGGATTGAGGATTCTGACGGTGTACTCCGCTCCAGCCGGAGCGCCGGCAGGGATGGGCACGGCCAACAGATTAAGCACGCCATAACTGCTCACCACGCCGCCCAAGTTGGTGCCCACGGCGGAGACAAGCAGACCGCGGCGTCCGCCCAAGGTATTGGCCGGATCGCCGTAACCCATCGCGGACATTGTGCTGTTGGTCAGCCCCGCCAGCACCAGGAAATCATTGGTGCCCAGTTGAAGCAGGCGAAATTGTTCAGAAACACCCGGCACCCCGGGCGCTGCCTGGACTTCCACCCGGTAAAACACCGAGCGCATCTGGGCGCCGGGGATGAGATTCACCACCACCGGCAGGTAGATGGTTGAACCGGGCGAAGCCAAATAATTGGAAGTAACACTCGGCGTGACGCCAATGGTGTTCACTGAGGCCGGCAGGCCGGTTACGATATCGCTGGCATTGGTGCCGATGAAGGCGCGCACCTTTAATTTGGTGAGGTCCGAGGTGGGGTTGTTCCACCAAATGGCCCCCCGGTTGCCAGTCATGGGCACGCGGGTGCTGTTGGTGGTGGGATCGGTGCCGTCCACCGTGAAAAACACATCAGGATTTGGGCTGCCCACCAAAATGATCTGCCCATTGGGGAAATAACCAGAGGCTGGCGAGATGACCGGCTCCTCGACGTCCACCGGCTCCGTGGGCACGCCGCCGCCCCCGCCACCGGTGCCCGTCAAATTGAAACCGGTGATTTCACGAATGATATGATATCCCAGTTCGGTGGCGTAGGCCTTGGTGCCACCCACCACCACGATGCCCACCGGTTCACGTGACGCCGGATAAATCGCCCACGAATCCGTGGGATCGTAAGGGCCGTCCGCCCAGCCTTCCCAGACATTCAGGCCATTCCAGCCGCAGCCATTGTCGCAGCGGAGCCAGTTGGCCGGGGGCACACCGTAAAAGGTCGAAACATAGCCGTTGGTCTCCACCAACCGGACCCGATGATTCAACCGGTCCGCCACCACCAAAACGCCGTTGGGTGCCTCCGCAATTCCCTCCGGCGCGTTGAAGCGGGCCAGGCCCGCCGGGCCATTGTTGAAGCCCGCCACGCCGGTCCCGGAATAGAGGGTGCCCGCCGAGGGAGCCGCGGCCGGATCAAACAACTTGATGACATGATTGCCTGTGTCGCTCACGGCCAGCAGTCCGAAGCGCGTCACCGCAATGCCTTTGGGATTGTTCAAACCCGTTCCAACGAGCGCCGGCACTGGGTTGCCAGGCGTCACCTTCACAATCGTGCCATTGGCCTGCGCCACGTAGAAATTGGTGGCGCTGTCCATGGTCATGGCATTGGGGCTGATCAACGCCGTGGTGAGGGTGGCCAACAGATTAAGGTTGGTGTCGTAACGCCGGATGGCGCCGTCGCCCGCCGTCAACACATAGAACGTGTTGTCGCGTCCTGTCACCAAGCCCACCGGTTGATTCAGGTTGGTGAGGACGGTGCGGGTCTGGCCGGTGGCCAGCAGCAGTTTGCGAATGGCGCCATTGCCGCGGTCGGCAATCCACAAGTTGCCATCCGGGCCGATGACCGGACTCAGGGGCGTGTGGAACATGGCATCCTCAAGCGTGCGCCCGTCCACATAGCCATAAGGCACACCGTAGGCGTCCGCGTGGCCACCGCCAAGGGTGCGGACGGTGACTTGCGCAGGCAGGCCGGAGGCCAGGCAGACCAAGGCTGCCAGCCACACCGCCTGCCGCACCCAGCCAGCCGGCCGGCGTCGGGGGACGCACCCGGCAAGAGCGGAAACAGCAGTTTTCATAAGCGTTGTGTGTTTGCGGTGGTTTTTGGCCAAAGTCTGGTCCAGTGCCACGTCCCCCTTAGAACAAGGGCCGATACTTGCTGGCCGGCGCGCCCGTATCCCATGCCGGTTCGTCCAAATCGGGCGGGAATTGCGGCTTGGTCTTCAGGAAGTCGCTCGGGGTGGGCTGGAAGTCGCCGTCGGTGACCAGGCTGGGCGTCACGAAAATGAGCATGTTACGGCGGCTGCGGGATTTGGAATCCTTGCGGAACAACAACCCCAGACCGGGCACATCACCCAGCACGGGCACCTTGTTGTAGGCTTTGCTGATTTCGTCGGTGACCAAACCGCCCAGCACTAGCGTGTTGCCGCTGGGCACGGTGGCCACGGTGTTGAGCTTCTGCCGGCGGAAGATGGGCGCCTCGTTTACTCTGCCGCCCAAGAGTTTGCGCTCCACCCCTTCCACGGCGCTGACTTCGGGGCGTAAATCCATGTGAATGTCGGATTTGCCCACCTGCCGCGGGGTGACCACCAGTTTGATGCCCACCTCGTTGAGGATGGTTTCGCGTTGAGTGGCGGCGTCGCGCAGCGTCAATTCATAACGGGGCTTGACGGTGCTGGCCTGTTGGATGCCGCCCTGGACATTGCCCTGCTCCTCCTCAAACACCGGCACGTTGCGGATGCTGGACAATTCCACCGGCGTGCCGTCCATCGCCACAGCACGGGGCTGCGCGATGAATTTTGTGTCGTTTTCCGTGTTCAAGAAGGAAAGGACGGCTTTGACCCCGTCTGCGCTCAGGAAAGCGGCATGTGGATAGAAGCCCCGCACCGTATCCACGCTCAGCCCACCCGTGAGGGTGTCCAGGGGGCTTTCGCGCCCGAAGACGGTTCCC
Organism: Verrucomicrobiia bacterium; assembly: GCA_026414565.1. Taxonomy (NCBI): domain Bacteria; kingdom Pseudomonadati; phylum Verrucomicrobiota; class Verrucomicrobiia; species Verrucomicrobiia bacterium. The sequence continues at coordinate 327,844 of JAOAIT010000009.1, read as the reverse complement.
ATGACGGTGGAAGCCGAGTAGGCCGGAGTGGCAGCCGTGCCTGCACCCGGCGCCCCACTGGGCAGGCTGGGGCCGGAACCGGCCGAGGGCACGCCGGGCACGGTGGTGGTGGTGTTGCCCTTGGTGAAACCATTGCCAAACGTGAAGTTTTGCGCCTCCAGCGTGCCGGTCCAGTCAATGCCTTTGATGGACTTGGGATTCTTGGCAGTCTCAATGAACTGGGCCTCGATGAGAATTTGCGGCACTGCGGTGTCCACACGCGCGATGATATTGGACACCTGGGCAAACTCCGTCTCGGTCACCAGCATAATGAGTTTGTTGCCGCGGAGATCCGCCTGGACCTGGCTGCGGCTGCCCAAGGTGGGCTTGATGAGGTTGACCATGTTGGTGGGGTTGGTGTACTCGAGCTTGACGAGCTTGAGCACCAGCGGCTCCTGGACCGCCGCATCCTTGACGGTGATGCGCACCACCTTGGTGTTGGGATCGGGGATGGCCACGTACCCGTAGTTGTCCAGCACCGCCACCAAGGCCTGACGGGCGGTGAGGTTGCGCCACTTGATATTGACGACGCGCAACGGCTTGCGATCCGGACCGTAGATAGTCTCCAAGATTTTGGCGTCAATGTGGATGTTCAACCCGGCCTGGGTGGCCAGGTCATTCAACACCACGTCAATGGGGATGTCCTGATATTCCACTTTTTCAGCCACCTCCTCATTGTTTGCCCCGGTGAGCAGCACGGAGTTTTGTTGAGCCATGCAGGCGGCACTCCACAAGGCCACCCCCACGACAAGCAGGACTTTGATGTTCGTTTTCATCGCGCGTGTTGTTGGTTGTTTGGCTTTCCTGACATCCATACATACTCCCCGCCCGCCCGCCGGCCCTTCCCGGCGGCCAGGCATCCCTTGCCGGCCATGTTTTACCCGGTTTGTCTCGGTTTAACGTCCGCTCAGCGGGATTTCCCGCGTCTCGGTTTTGCCGTCCTCCAGCCAGATGGTAATCCGGACACCATCGCCCAGGATTTCATCCAGCCGGATTTTGACGGGGCCATCGGGTGTGTTCACCCGGCCGGTTTCACCCTTCAAAAATGAAATATTGTTGATCACCGCCGTACGGCGCCCGCCGATGCCGTTGAGGTCCATCTTGTATTCTTTGCGCGAGGCTGGCGGGGCTGGCGTCTCCACAGGTTTGGGAGGGGTGGTGGTGGTCGTCGTGGCGGTCTCCACCTGCTTCACCTCTTTGCGCGGAGGCGGAGGCGCCCAGCGTCCGTTGCGCGAGGAGTGCGGGAAGAAGGGGTCCCGGCCGAAAGCCGGGTCCGCGGGGTCCCAGATGAAAACGGACTTGGGCGGTTCAAACGGCACCGGCGCGGCGGCCGCGGTGGTCGCGGAAGCCGTCTGATTCGTGGCGGGCTTGGCGGGTGCCGTGGTGGCGGCCTGCAGAACCAGCGCGGCGGCGGCCAGCGCCGTGATGGCCAGGAGGGCCGATAGCCAACCGGCACGGGAGGGAGAGCAAGTTTTCATAAGTTGGGTTTGACCAAGGCCACAATCTCCATCTCAAAACTTAACTTTTCGGAAGCAGCCGTCTCCAGCGCGCCCGCCGACAACGTGAATTGACGCACCCGCATGAAGGGGAATTGTGTCTCAAAATCAGCCAGAAACCGCCCAAAATCATGATAGTGGGCAAAGCCGCGCACGGTGAAGACCGCGGTGCCATAGGGAAATTTGCCCAACATACCCAGCGGCGCGGGCCGGTCCCGGCCGATTTCCACAATATCAATGCGGGTGCCATGTTGCGAGCGGAACTGCTGAAAGAGCGTGATAAAAGTCGAATAGACCTGATTACTGGGCATCAAATCTTTCTCCAGCTCCGCCAGTTGATTCGTGGCTTCCGCGAGCATCTGCAGTTTAATTTTTTCGTCTTTGATGTCCCGCTCAGCGCGGGCCAGCACGTTCTGCACATCGCCCAGCTCTTTATCCAGCTTGGCGATCTTGGCCTGTTGTCCGGTAATCACGAGCAAGTAGAGTGCCACGATGACCAGCACCGCGCCGATCAACACGGCAATGACCTGCTGTTGTTTCTCTTTGGAAAGCTTCATGGTTAACGGCTTTTTTCCCGGAATTTCTCCGCAAACTGAAACTGCATGACAAAGGTGCGGAAAGGACGCGAACCAGGCTGCAACGGGTCCGCCGCTCCCAAGGTCAACTGGTTGAGAGTGGCGGGGTTCCGCGGGTCGAGGAGGCTTTTGAAAAAGGGCGACTCGGTCATGGCAGTCTGGAATTTGTTGTAGTTATTGTCCACCTCCTGGCCGTAATCGCGGGCGTCCACCACCATGCGGTTGCGTTCCACAATGCCTTCGGGCCGCGCGGGCGTGAGGATCTGGCCGGCGGCATTGGTGACAGCCTTGACGGCGGGCAACTCCACAAAAATCTGCTCCGTCTGCAGGCGGTTGAAGGTGATGTTGGTGGCAAAATTGTTGGTGCAGACCTGGGCCAGGGCATTCAATACGGGGGCCCAGAGGAAGCGATTGGTGGCGTAATAATGGAGCCGCTCGATTTTCTGCCGGGCGTCCACGGCCACCAGGTCATTGCGCTTAATCTGCTCATGCCGGGGCTTGAGCTGCTCCAACTTCTGCCGGGTGGTGGCCAGCTCGCTTTGTTTGGCCATCGCCTGCATCACCAGCGTGCCCGTCCACACCACCACCACCAACACCAGCCCCACGGCGCCCAGAATAATCCGCTTGACGGGGTCTTTGCGGCGCAACTCTTCCTCCGCCTGCGCCTCAGCCAGCAAGTTGATGCGAATTGGCATATCCCTTAAATCCTGCGTTGCGGTTGCATTAATTCATGCCGCTGGCAGCCGCGCCCACCGCCACCGCCAGTTTGGGGGCCGCACTTTCCGCCATGGCCAGCGCCTCGCCGGTCAGGGCCAACTGAAAACCGCTGATGGGATTCCACCGTTTGCATGGCACCATTAATTCATTTTGGAGGCATTGCACCAAAAAGTCCGAGCTGGCCGACGCCCCCGATACAAAAACCTGGCTCACGGTTTTATCCTCCTGATGCTCGAAAAAGTCAATAGAGGCGCGCAATTCCCGCCCCAGCGGAATGATCAAAGGCTCCAACTCCGCGCTGACTTCCTCCGGTATGCCAATTTTGATGCCCTCCGCCTCGGCGTAGGTGATGCCCTTGGACTCCGCCAGACCGGCCGTGATTTTGTCACCGCCCAGCCCCACCACACGGCTGAGCACCATCTCCCCCATGGAAAGGATGGAAATGGAAGTGTTTTTGAAGCCAATGTCCACCAGGGCCACGACTTCCTTGGCAAAAACCTCAGGCATCGCCACCTCAAACGCATTGATGGGGCCAATCAACCCCGGCACCACCATGTCGGGTACGAAGCCGGCGGTCTTTACTGCGGTCACCACATCGTTCAACAGGGTTTGTTTGGCCCCGCCGGCCAACACCTTGACTTTGGGCACCCCCTTTTTTTCCCCGCCGAGTTCGCCCTTGGGAGGCAGAATGTAGCAGTCCCAAACATGGCCGGGATAATCCTGCTGCAGGTAGCCTTTGGAATTAAACTTCAGCATCTGCCGCATTTCCGGCAGGCCCTGCATGGGCAGTTCGGCCTGGCGCACAATGGCATCTGTGACCCCCAAGGCCACAATCAGTTGCTTGGTGCGCGCTCCCAGCGCGGGAATGACCTGTTTCAGGTGCTCAGCCAGGATTTCACTGGACAGAGACTTCTCATAAATGGGGGCGTCTTGCAGGGTGTAACCCGCCAGGGCGTAAGCCCCTCCGCGGCGTTGCAAATAAACGGCTTTGGTAGTTCTCACCCCCAAGTCCACCGCCACAATGTGATCGCGTTGTTTGGCCGAACTTTTGAGAAATGGCAAAGCCATGTGTATTTCCTTAACACTATTGTCTGTTCTAATGCAAGTGCCAAATTGCAAGGTTTTAACGCACTTTCCCCACCCCAGCCAGCATACCGCCTGCCAAAGGCGCAGTGCCGCTGCCATACAAAATACTTTCCCGCCGGCCCGCCTTGGTTTACGCTGAGTTCCTCCAACACATAGCACTAAACAACCATGCCGCAAAGATCTTTCCATTCATGGGCCGGAATCACGCTGGGCCTGGCCGCAGTGTTTCTGGGCTGTCTTCTGGGGCCGTGCGAAGTCACCGCCGCAGATTCGCCCGCCAAAACCACTCCACCGGCCGGCGCGGCCACAACAGCCAAACGCAATCCTCCCTTCGTGGGGGTTGTCCAGAAAGTGGACGTGCAAGCCGGGACTGTGACACTCAATGGCAAAGAGGGCGGGCGGGTTTTTTACGTCACCAGTGAAACACGCATCACCAAAAACGGCCAGCCAGCCACCTTAAAAGATGCCCGCGTGGGCGAGGAAGCTGCCGGCACGTTCACGGACAAGGAAGGCCGGAGGTATGCGGTTTCCCTGCGCCTGGGGCCGAAACCAGAGGCGACGACAACGCCTAAAAAGTGAAGCAGGGCGGCGGGGCGGCGTCTGCCGCAAAGGAGAGGACCGGCCTATTCCTCGTCAAATTTGCGCTTGAGCAGCTCTTCCAAGGTCTGAATGGCCTCGGCGGCGTCCTCGCCGCAGGCATGAACATGCAGGCGGCTGCCGTAGCCGGCCGCCAGCATCATCATGCCCATGATGCTCTTGCCATTGACGGTTTCCCCGTCTTTTTCCACGAGGATTTCCGAGCGGAATTGGCTGGCCTTCTTGACAAACATGGCGGCCGGCCGGGCATGAATGCCCAGTTTATTGGTGACCACCATTTCCTTGGTGATCTCGCCCGCACCGGTCTTTTTGGTTTTGCTCATGTTTGCGGTAAAACTGGCGGCCCGGCAGGTCTGGCTTGCCTCCATGGCCGCGCCAAGCCGGTTCTAATTGCCGCGTCCCCGCAGTCTTGTCAACTGTTTTTTCTGGCCGGCGGCAGGTCCTTGTTTGGACATGACCTCCAGCAAGTGTTTGTTCAGGTCCTCGGCCGGGTTGTAACCGGCGGCCTTGAGTTTGGTATGAAAGGCTGCCACTTCAATCAGGCGCGCCAAATCCCGGCCCGGTCGCACGGGGATGACCATGTGAGGGATTTGCACCCCCAAGATCGTGGTATAATCGTCATCCATGCCCACGCGCTCCACGTCCGGGACTTTTTCCCAGGGCATCAGGGTCACCACCAAATCCACCCGTTTCTCGTGGCGGATGCTGCGCACGCCAAACATCTGCGCCACGTTGATGATGCCAATGCCGCGCACTTCCATGAAATTGCGGGTTTTTTCGTCTGAAGAACCGAGGATTTCATGGCCCTCCACCAAGGTGACCCGCGTAATGTCATCGGCCACCAGGCTGTAACCGCGCTCGATCAGGGCCAGCACACACTCGCTTTTGCCAATGCCGCTCTCACCCCGGATGATGACGCCCACGCCCAAGATATCCACCATGCTGCCCATTTCCGTGCCGCGCGGGGCAAAGAGATATTCGAGGCCGATGGTAGCTTTATTGATGAAGGTGACGGTGGCCAGGTGGGTGCGGAAAATGGGGATCTGCCGCTCCTGGGCCATGGCCAGGAAACGGTTATCGGGATGCAAATTACGCGAGAAGACGACACACGGGATGCGGAAGGAAAACAGCCGCTCGTAACTGGCCTGGCGCTGTTGTTCGGTACAGGAGCGCAGGTAATAAGTCTCGGCGTTGCCAATGACCTGCACCCGTTTGTAGGAAAAATACTCGGTGAAACCCGCCAGCACCAGACCCGGCCGGTTGATGGTGGGTTCGGGGATGATGCGCGAGAGGCCGCGGTTGCCGGTGATGATCTTCAACCCCAGCTCCTCGTGGTATTCATCAAAAAAACGTTTAACCGTGATGGTTTCGCGTCGCATGGCTAGAGGTTGAATTCCGGGCCGAGGTAAATTTCCCGCGCCTGGGGATCATTTGTCAGGAAGTCGGCATTGCCATGGCACAACACCCGCCCCTTGTGAATGATATAGCCGCGGTCAATCAGTTTCAGCAGCTCGCGCACGTTATGATCGGTGATTAAAATGCCCAAACCGCGCTCTTTGAGGCGGCGGATGATCTTTTGTACTTCGTAAACCGCGATGGGGTCAATGCCAACAAAGGGTTCATCCAACAACAGCAGCTTGGGGCTGGTCACCAGGGCGCGTGTGATTTCCAGCCGGCGCTTTTCCCCCCCGCTCAGGGTATAGGCCGGGTTTTTGGCCAGGGGGGTCAAATCCAGCTCCTCCAATAAATACTTCAGCCGGGTCTGGCGCTCCACGGGGTCCAGGCGGCAGACTTCAAGAATGGCTAAAATGTTTTCCTCCACGGTCAATTTACGGAAAACGGAAGGCTCCTGAGTCAGGTAGCCCATGCCCAGGCGGGCGCGCTGGTGCACCGCCAAATGACTGATCTCCCGGTCCTCAAAAAAAATCTGGCCTGCATCCGGGCGAATCACACCCACCACCATGTTGAAGGTGGTGGTCTTGCCCGCGCCATTGGGTCCCATCAGCCCCACAATTTCCCCCGGATTAACCTCCAGAGACACCCCGTCCACCACGCGACGGCCGCGATAGGCCTTCACCAACTGTTCTGTGCTTAAAAGTGCCATGCCAATCAATGCCCCTCAGGGCTGGCCCGGCAGGCGCAGCGGGCCGCCGGGACGAATGCGAAAAGGACCCCGCCCCCGGAAGGTTTGCGCTTCACGATTCCACACCAGGACCTCCGCCCCCTCGATTTCCAACTGACGCGGCGGGCCATTGGTGCGCACAGCCCGTTCCTCCACCAACAACAAACTGGGCTGGCCGCGCAGTTCAAAATCCTCGGTGTCGCCCCGGTAATAACCTACTGCGCCGGTGGCGCGGCTGGCGCCCTGGGTAATCACCACGGCTTCCCGGGCCTCCAGTTGCTGCAGGGTGTTGGTGGGGCTGAACGCGAGGTCCACCTGCCCGCATTGCATCTGCCAGGGCGGCAGGTTGGTGGTATAGCCCTGCTCCAGGCGCACCCCGCGGCGGGCCTGCAGCCGCTCCAGCCGGTTGCTGGGGCCGAAAGCGAGACGGGCGGTGTCCGCGGTCAAAGTCCAGGCCACCCGCGTCAGGTTGGAGTGGAGTTGCACTGCATGCACGCCGCCGTCGGCCTGGGCTTCGGCGGCCTCGCCGGTGGCGGGGTTGAAGCGCACCTCGGCGCGCTGGCTGGCCAGATGCCACACCCCGTTACGGGTGTCCTGGCCGGCAATTTGACGCAACGTTACCTGCTGCTCCACACTGAGCCGTTCCACCTGATTGGTGCGTCCGGCGGCCATGGTCAGGACCAACCGCTCACCCGTCATGGCCCAGGCGGGTGTCGCTTTGTCTTGGGGAAGGCTCTCCAGATAGACCCGTTGCTCAGCCACCGCGCCGCTTAATTGTTGGTGTTCGTCCAGGCCCGCCGTCAAATGTTCGCATTGCAATTTCCAGGCCAGCCGATTGGTGTCGGGCGGGAGACGCGCCGGCTCAAGCTGAATGTTGCCCGCGGCCAAGAGGCGTGTTGGCCGCGCATCAGCCGCGGCCATTTCCACCATCAGATGTTGACATTGCAGACGCCAGGGCACCGCCGCTGAATCCGCCGCCACCCGCTGTTCCGCCGTGACCCCGCCTTCCCAAGCAATGGCGCGTACCTGGCGGGTTTGCGGGTCCTGGCGCAACTTTAAAGTTTCGCCTTCCATCCGCCATTGGGCATCCTCCGCCACCACACGGCCACGAAAAACGGCCTGCTCCTCCGCCAGATCATATTCTTCGGACTGGATGGTCAAAACGTTCGTGCCCGGTTCAGCCGCAGTCCCCCTTCGCAAGGTCACCTCTCCTCTCCCCCGCCCGGAGAAAACATTGCCGGGCCGCTGCACCATCAACTCCGCCGCCCGGCCTTGCGCGGTGTCAGAGCGCCACCAGGGCTGGCCTGATATGCGGGCCACCCCACTGGTAGCCGTGCCGGAAAAGTGAAGGGACTCACCCCCCGCCTGCAAATCTTCGCGGGTGAGAGTCACGCCCCCGGTCACCACGAGACTGGTTAAAGGCCGATTGGATGCGGGCAGCGTCACCACCACCGCCGACGCGGCCAGCTCAAGCACCGGCGGCGGGCGGTCTTTCCCCTGATTGGCCGGGGCCGCCTCGCGCAGGCGGGTGCGGGCGTTGCCAAAGGCGCGCACTTCATCCCGGCCGCGGTCAAAAACAAGCCGATCAGCCTGTCCCGCCATCTGCTCCGTCTCCCAATGAGCGCCCCCTTCCACGTGGATTACATCGTTGGATGCCGTGTAACGGGCCAGCTCCCCATGGAGTCGCGCCGGCCCCTGCGTGAAGACAACACCCTGGCGGGCCTCAATCACCTCCACGCCGCCGCGATTGGTGCTCAAGAAAATCGTCAACTCATCACAATCCAGAGTTACCGGCGGATTGGTGGCCCCCCTGGGCAACAGCTCGCGCACGCGCACGTGGCCCGAATAGCGGGCGGCGGAGCGTTGGCCCTCGTAAATCAGCCGGTTGGCCGTCAATTCCAGATCGTGCCGGGCCAGGCCGGGCACCGGCGGCGCGCCGGGCTGCGGCTTGCCCGGACGCAGGAGCGTGCGGACCTGGTTGGAGATGACCAGGCGCTGCTCCATCTGTTGCCAGTCGAAGCCCTCGCCGGTCACACTCAATTGCCCATCAGCCGAAACTGCGCTCAGCGGGCCGTCGGACCAGGCGCGGCGCGAAGGGTCATGGTACAGACAGGCCGGCGCTTCCACCACCCAGGCCGGATTGGTCTGGCCGGCATAACTTTCAATGCGCAAACGCTGAATATTCCACAGGCCATTGGTGCCGCTGATGGCTTCCTCGCCATAAAGCACGGCTTTGCGCCGGTTTTGCGCGTCGTAATCGGGCACGGCAAAATTCTTCACCCGCCCCACGGGCCGGTCCTGGGCGAGGAGCGTCAGGCCCAGGCCCAGCACGGCCAGGCCAGCCCAGCGCCAGGAAACTTGCGGAAGGAGGCGCTTTTTCATGCGGAATACTCCCGCAACAGGCTGTCCCATTTACCCTGAGCCTTGAGCAGCAGCTCGATGACTTCGCGCACCGCCCCGCGCCCACCTGGTTTGCGCGTGACATAATGAGCCAACGCCAAAGCCTCCGGCAGGCTGTCCGGCACGCACACCGCCACGCCTGCGCGGCGCAAGGCCCCAAGGTCCACAATGTCATCGCCCATGTAACACACCTCCTCCCAGGTGCAGCCGGCCTCCTGGAGAATGTTCTCGATGGCGGCCACTTTGGGGGCGCGATCCTGATATAAATAATCCACCTTGAGTTCCTGGGCCCGCCGCGTGGTGGCGGGTGAGGGGCGGGCGGAGATCCAACCCACCTTGATGCCGCCGTGCTCCCGCAGCAGGCGCGTGCCCAGACCATCAAAAACATGGAATTGCTTGACCTCCTCCTCGCCGGTCATCAAAACGGTGCCATCTGTCAGGATGCCATCCACATCACATAAGAAGAGCCGGACTTTTTGCAGGCGGGCGGTCAGTTCTTGAGGAGACAACATGGGCAGGGTGCAGGTTGGCGAAAGGTTCAGCTTCGCGCGTGGAACAACTTTTTTAAGGACTTCAACACCGCAGGCATCTCGGCCAGCGGGATCATGTTGGGGCCGTCACTCAAGGCCGCCTCCGGGTGGGGGTGCGTCTCAATAAAAACCCCGTCCGCGCCCGCCGCCACGGCGGCGCGAGCCAGCACCGGCGCAAACTCGCGCTGGCCGCCGGATTTGTCCCCGCTCCCCCCCGGCAGTTGCACTGAATGGGTGGCGTCGAAGATTACCGGGCAGTCCGCCTGTTTGAGCCAGGCAATCGCCCGCATGTCCGCCACCAGGTTGTGGTAGCCAAACGTCGTGCCGCGCTCAGTCACCAGCAACTGGCGGCCGCCGAGCTCGCGCGCCTTGCGCACCACCTGCAACATCTCAGCGGGGCTGAGAAACTGGCCCTTTTTGAGATTCACAATGCGGCCGGTGGAAACCGCCGCCTCAATGAGGTCCGTCTGCCGGCACAGGAAAGCCGGGATTTGGAGAATGTCCACCACCTCGCCCGCCATTTGGGCCTGTTCTTCGGTATGAACATCGGTAAGCACGGGCAGGCCGGTCCGCGCGCGTACTTCCTTCAACACCTCGAGGCCGGCCTCCAGGCCCGGGCCGCGAAAAGACTTGGCGGAGGTGCGATTGGCCTTGTCAAAACTCGCCTTGAACACCAGCGGCAACCCCAACCGGCGACAGAGCGGCTGCAAGGTGTGCGCCACTTCCAGACACAACGCCTCGCTTTCAATCACGCAGGGCCCGGCGATGACGAACAACTCGCGCCGGCTGCTCAAGCGTTTCCAGAGGCCCGTGTCAGACTTTGGCATGACGCCTTTCTACCAAGCCGGCGCCGGCTTGTCCACCTTCGGCGCGCCAACCCGCCCCCTCGGCCGGGCGAAGCCCAATAATTCAGGTTAAAATAATTTCCCTTTCGCCGAAAGCAGAGTACATTGCCACCCCAAGGCCGGGGCGGGGAAATTACTCCCTGCCCGGCCCTACACTGTTTACAAAGCCTATGTTGAGCTTGCCTACTGTCACCCTGAAACCGGGGGAGGCCGATCGCGTGGTCGCCGGACACCCCTGGATTTACGCCGGCTCCGTCTGGCGTGTCACCCCCACCCCGCGCGACGGGGAAATCGTCCAGGTCAAAGATTCCCGCCATCGCCTGCTGGGGATCGGTTTTTACAATTCCCGCTCCAAAATTCACGTGCGCCTGCTGGACACCCAGCGCAGCCAGGTGGACGAAGCCTGGTTTGAGCAGCGACTTCGCGCCGCGTGGGAGTTGCGCCGGCGTTATTTGCCGCAAGCCACCAGCTTCCGGGTCGTCAATGCGGAAAGCGACTTTCTTTCCGGGCTGATTGTGGACAAATACGAGGATCACCTCGTGCTACAGATCTCCGCGCTGGGCATGGACGCCCGCAAGGACATGATTGTGAATGCACTGCGGCGGCTGTTCTCCCCACGCGCCATCCTCGAGCGCAGCGAAACGGCCGCCCGCAAATTTGAGGGACTGGAGGAAGCGCAGGGAGTGTTGTGGGGCGAGGCGGCGCCGATGGTCTGGGCGCGGTTGAACGGCTTGGAAATAGCCGCCGACTTGCAGGCCGGCCATAAAACGGGCCTCTATCTGGACCAGCAGATCAACTACGAACTGGTGGCCCGCCTGACCGCTGGCGCCCGGGTGTTGGACTGTTTCAGTTTTGTCGGGGGATTTGCCCTGCATGCAGCGCGGGCGGGGGCGGCGCATGTGCACTGCCTGGAGCAAAGCCCGGAAGCCGCCGCCGCCCTGCACACCAACGCCCAGCGCAACCAACTGGCCGAGCGCATCTCGGTGGAGTCGGTCAACGTGTTTGACTGGCTGAAGGCGCAGACGACGACGCGCCCGCACGAGAAGCTCATTCCGCGCTATGACGTGATTATTTTGGATCCTCCCTCCTTCACGCGCACCCGGGCCTCCGTCCCCGATGCCCTCCGCGGTTACAAGGAAATTCATTTGCGGGCGCTCAAGCTCCTGAAACCGGGGGGCACCCTGGTCACCTTTTGCTGCTCGCACCACGTGCCGGCGACGCTGTTTCAGGAAGTCATTACGGCCGCGGCCGCGGACTGCCGTCGGGTCTTGCGCCGGGTGGCCATCTATACACAATCGCCGGATCATCCCGTGTTGCCGGTCATTCCGGAGACTGAGTACTTGAAGGGCTTTGCCTTTGAAGTGGCCCGTTAAGGCCGCTCAGGCACTGAGCCGGCGGTTTTCCGAGGCCCTGGCTGCCGCTTCATCGGCGGGCAAGGTCACATGAAAAGTTGACCCGCGGCCCAGCTCGCTCTCCACCCAGGCCCGCCCGCCGTGGCATTGGATGATGTGTTTGACGATGGCCAGCCCCAGGCCGGTGCCGCCCGCCTCACGGGAGCGGGCCTTGTCCACGCGATAAAAGCGCTCGAAGATGCGCTCCCTGGACTCCGGCGGCACGCCGGGGCCGTCATCGGATACGGAGAGGCGCACCATGCCATGATCCAGCCGCTGGCCGGTGACTTCCACCTTGCCGCCCACGTGGCCGTATTTGATGGCATTGTCGAGGAGGTTGAACAGCACCTGTTGCAGGCGATCCCCGTCGGCCCAGGCCTCCAGATCCTCGGGCACCTGATTGAGGAAGCGGATCTGCTTGTCATGGGCGCGGGTCTGCAAGTCCTCCATGACATGCTGCACCGTCTCGCGCAAATTGGTGGGGCGCAGATTGAACACCACCTTGCCGGACTCAAGCCGGGAGATGGTGAGCAAATCCTCGATGAGGAAAGTCAGGCGATCCGTGTGTTTTTCGATGTTTTGCAGGAAGCGGGTGGCCACGGCCGGGTCGTCTTTGGCGCCATTGAGCAGGGTTTCCACAAAGCCCTTGATCATGGCCAGCGGGGTGCGCAATTCGTGGCTGACATTGGCCACAAATTCCTGGCGGGTTTTCTCCAGTTGCTTGAGCCGGGTCAGATCATGAAACACCATGATTGCCCCCTGTTGCCGACCCTGCCGGTCCAACACCGCCGAGCCGTTGACCTGAAGATAGCGCGGGGTGGCGCCTGGCAATTCAATTTCCACCGCCGCCACCGTGCATTCCTTGAGCAGGCGCTGGGCCATGCTTTCCAGCTCGGGCAGGCGGAAGGCCTCGATGAGGGTGGCCCCCCGCAGATCACGGGAAAACTGGAGCAAATCCTTGAGGGATTGATTGAACAGTTGGATGCGCCCCTGCTGGTCGAGCACCAGCACCCCCTCAATCATGCTGTTGAACAGCGCCTCCTGCTGGGCCTGAAACTGGGCCTGCAACTGCTGTTGTTTTTGCAGGGCCTGGCGGGTGTACTCGCGCTCGGCCCGTTCGCGCTCGCGGCGGTGGCGGCGCTCCATCCACCAAGTGTGCAACACCACCAGCGCCACCCCGGCGGCAAAAAGCCACAGCACCCATTGTTCCTCAAAAAACGTCACAAGCCTTGACCGCCCCCGGCGCCGGGCTACTCGTCGGTAAAGCGATATCCCACCCCGCGAATGGTGTCCAGATACCGCGCCGCCGGCCCAAGCTTTTCACGCAGGCGCCGCATGTGCGTGTCCACCGTGCGTGTGTCAATCAGGTTGTCGTATTCCCACACATCTTGCAGAAGCTGGTCGCGGGATTGCACGCGTCCGCGGCGCTGCGCCAACACCGTCAGCAGGCGAAACTCGGTGGCCGTCAGCTCGACCTTTTTGCCTTTTACCGACACTTGATGCCGGGGGATGTCAATTACCAGGTCGCCGGCGCGAATTTGCTCCTGCTTTTCCTCCACGGGCTGCCCGCGGCGGAGCATATTTTTCACGCGCAAGACCAGCTCGCGGGGGCTGAAAGGCTTGGTGACATAATCATCGGCGCCCAGCTCCAGCCCCAGCACGCGGTCAATTTCCGCCGCCTTGGCGGTGAGCATGATGATGGGGATTTTGGCGGTGGCAGGATCGCGGCGCAGGGTTTTGCACACTTCCATGCCGTCCATCTCCGGCAGCATGACATCCAGAATGATCAAATTGGGCTGGGCCGAACGGGCTTTTTGCACGGCTTCGGCACCGTCATCGGCGCTAATGACATCAAATCCGGCGCCTTTAAGATTAAACTCGATCAGCTCGACAGCATCGGGTTCATCATCCACGACCAGGATTTTGGGTTTCATACCGCTCAAAGCTTGGGTTGGTTGTCTTGCCGCCCGGTGGCCGCGCCCGCCGTCGTGTCGCCGCCGTGGCGGATGTCACGTCCTTCATACAAATAAACCACATCCTCGGCAATGTTTTTGGCGTGATCACCAATGCGCTCCAGGCTTTTGGTGATGGCCATAAGGTGCAAGGCCCAGGGGGTGGCCGAAGGCTGCTGTTGCAGGTAATCGCCCAGGTTGCGATGCGCCTCCTTGTTGAGCTGGTCCACCTCCTTGTCCTGCGGGATCACGGCCCGGGCGCGCTCCGGCTCGCGCTGGACAAAGGCGTCCAGCGCCTCCTTGAGCATCTGCAGCACCAGTTGCTGCAGCCGCGGGATGTCCGCAAACTCATCCAGCGGCAAACCGGCCGGCAGCGCCTGGGCCCGGCGGGCGATGGTGGTGGCGGCATCCCCGATGCGCTCCAGCTCGTGGGAGATTTTCATGGCTCGGGTGACCAGGCGCAAATCGCTGGCCAGGGGCGCCTTGGCCAGGGCTTGAATGGCCAGCTCGTCAATTTCCACCTCGAAACGGTCCAGCACGGCGTCATCCTGCACCACCTCCACCGCCAGTTGGCGGTTCTGCTCCAGGAGGGCCTTGACGGCGCGGCGCACGGCGTTTTCGGCATGGCTGGCCATGGTCAGAAGCTGCCGTTTCAGGTGATCCACTTCCTGCTCAAAATGCTGGGACATAATTCAAGGCCTCCTGGGGGCGCGGCTCAACCGAACCGGCCGGTGACGTAATCCTCCGTCTGCTTGCGCGCGGGATTGGTGAAGATTTTTTCCGTCGTGTCATACTCGATCAGCTCGCCCAGGTAGAAAAAGGCGGTCATGTCCGAGATGCGCGCGGCTTGTTGCATGTTGTGGGTGACGATGACAATGGTGTAGTCCTTTTTCAAATCCAAAATGAGGTCCTCAATGCGGGCGGTGGCCAGGGGATCCAACGCAGAGGCTGGTTCATCCATGAGGATAATGTCCGGCTTGATGGCGATGGCGCGGGCAATGCACAGCCGCTGCTGCTGGCCGCCGCTCAGGCCCATGGCGCTGCTGTGCAGCCGGTCCTTGACCTCATCCCACAACGCGGCCGAGCGCAGGCTCTGCTCCACCACCTCGTCCAGTTTCTTGCGATCCCGCAAACCGTGAAGACGCAGGGCGTACGCGATGTTCTCGTAAATGGATTTGGGGAAAGGATTGGAGCGTTGAAACACCATGCCCACGCGCTTGCGCAGCTCGATCACGTCCACATCCGGGTGGTAGATGTTTTGCCCGGCAATTTCCACCACCCCCTCCATGCGCACCCCGTCAATCAAATCGTTCATCCGGTTGAAGCAGCGCAGCAGGGTGGATTTGCCGCAACCGGACGGTCCGATGAAGGCGGTGACCACATTAGCCTTGATGTCCATGGTGATGTCGGTCAACGCCTGGTTCTGGCCATACCAGAGGGACAAATGGCGCAGCGAAATGAGGGTGGACGATTCCGCCAGCCCGGCCCCCCGGCGGGGGTCTTGATTCAATTGCGTGGCAAGCAGTTCAGCCATAAGGAGAAGGATTTAATGGGACAACCGCATTTGTTTACGCATGCGGGCGCGCACCAGAATGGCCACCAGATTCAAGGCAAAGGTCAGCAGCAGCAGCACCACCACCGTGGCGTAAAGGATGGGGCGGGTGCGCTCAATGTTCGGCGACTGGGTGGACAGAATGAAAACATGGTAACCGAGGTCCATGAACTGGTCCGTCAAGGATTTGGGCAGCCCGGCCATGTAATAGGCCGCCCCGGTGAACAGGATGGGGGCCACCTCCCCTGCGGCGCGGCTGATGGCCAGAATGGCGCCCGTCAGAATGCCCGGCAGGGCATTGGGGAACACGATGCGCACGATCGTCTGCAGCTTGGTGGCCCCCAGCGCCAGGCTGGCCTCGCGCAGGCCCATGGGGATGGCGCGCAAGGCTTCCTCGGTGGCCACGATCACAACTGGCAGGGTCATCACCGCCAACGTGGCACTGGCCCAAATCAACGCCGGCTTGCCCCAATGCGGCTCGGCGTCGCCGGGATACAGCGCGGCATCGAGGCGCCCGCCAATGAAGCTTATGAAGAAGCCCATGCCAAACAAGCCAAATACAATCGAAGGCACCCCGGCCAGATTGTTGACGGCCCCGCGAATAATCCGGGTAAAAATGCTGGTCGAATGGGCGTACTCATTCAGGTAAATCGCGGTGATTACGCCAATGGGCAGCACGAGGATGGTCATTAAAATCACCCGCGCCGCCGTCCCCACAATCATCGGCAGGACGCCCGCTTGTTGCACGTCAAACATCTCCCTGTCGGACATGCTGAAAACAAACCGCCAGCTCAGGCCCTCGGCCCCGTGCCAGAGGATGTTACCAAGAATGACGGCCAGGATGAGCAGAATCAACAGCGTGGCCAATCCGGTCAATCCGGTGAACAACACCGAAAAGGGATCGGGCCGGCTGCGGCTGAATGGCTTCTGCGGGGTGCTCATGCGTGGCCCTCCAGGCGTTTTTTCAACCGATGAATGAACCAGTCTGCCACCATGTTGCCGATGAAGGTGACGAGAAACAGCAGGGCGCCGATGAGGAAGAGCATCCGGTAATGATGCCCGCCCACCACCGTCTCCGCCATTTCCGCCGCGATGGTGGCCGTCATGGTACGGGTAGAGTCAAGGAGACTCCACGAGACGATGCTCGCGTTGCCGCTGGCCATCAAAACAATCATGGTTTCCCCGATGGCGCGGCCGAAACCCAACACCACCGCGGCAAACACCCCCGGCACAGCCGCCGGCAGGACGATGTGCCAAGCCGCCTGCCACTTGGAGGAGCCCAGAGCCAGCGCCCCTTCGGTGAAACTGCGGGGCACACTTGTCAGGGCATCCTCCGCGATGCTGAACACCACCGGGATGATGGCCAGGCCCAAGGCAATGCCCGCCAACAGTGCGTTGAGCCGGGATTGATAGCCAAACACCCCCTGCAATACGGAGGCCATGACAATTAAGGCAAAAAAGCCCAGCACCACCGAGGGAATACCCGCCAGCAATTCAATGCCCGGCTTTAGCCATTCCTTGAGGCGCGGCGAGGCCAGTTGTGAGACGTAAATGGCCGCGCCCAGCGCCAAGGGCACAGCGAAGAGCAGCGCCACCAACGAAGCCTTGAGGCTGCCAATAATCAAAGGAATGAGATTGTACTTGGGTACCTGCGAGACCGGCTGCCAGATATACTCAGGCCGATCATAGTCGCTCCATTGGTAGGGTAAAATCAAGTACCGCCAAGCCGTGGTGTTGACTTGCGCGTCCTTGTCGTCGGGGATTTCGTCCTTGGCCTCCAGACGCACCTTCATCATTTCCTTCAGGGCCTCACGGTCCATACGCGCGTATTCCGCGGGCTTCAAGTGCAGATAGGCCTGGATTTCCTGCGGGGACATCTTATCCAGGTCCTCCGGGGGGCGGACATTGCGGATTGCCGAGGAGTCCATGCGCCCCAGGATGATCGGCAGGGCCTCCCGGGTGACAAAGATAAAGATGAGGAAGATGATGACAATGGCGGAGAGCGACACCAGCAGGATCACCTTCTCCGCCAGCCATTCGAGCGGGCGGGCCTTGTGGCCCCGGTGCAGGCCCATCCAGCCCGCCGCCCGGTTGGTGCCCATGTATTTGTGCGGCATGCAGCAGATCCCGCAGTATAAGATTGGAGGAGGAGGCCGCGGCGTACCGCGGCCCCTGGCGAGCCGCAATTACTCGCCCCGCATCTTCTCGGGCAGCGGGAAGAATCCGATATCTTTCACCACTTTCTGCCCCTCATCGCTGCGAATCCAACGGATGTAGGCCGCCACCTCGCCCTTGTCAATGGCCGGGTTGACGTAAATATACAGGTAACGCCAGATGGGGTAAGTGCCGTTGACCACCGTCTCCTCGTTGGGTTCAATGGCGGGGCTGTTCTCGTCCTTCTTGATGGACAGGTGTTTGACCCCGGCCCCATAACCCGCGCCACCGTAACCGATGGCATTGCGGTCCTTGGCCACCGCCGCCACCACCGAGGCCGTGCCCGGCATGGTTTGGGCCGAGGAGGCAAAATCGCGGCCCAGCAGCACGTGCTCCTTAAAGAACTCGTAAGTGCCTGAGCTGTTTTCGCGGCTGTACAAATTGATGCGGGCGTCCGGTCCGCCCAGTTCTTTCCAATTGCGCACCCTGCCGGTGAAGATGCGCTGCAACTGTTCCAGCGACAGCTCTTTAATAGGGTTGCTTTCGTGCACAAAGATCATGATGCCGTCCAGCGCCACCTTGTACTCGGTGGGGCGCCGGCCGAAGTTGCGCAGGCAGGCCTCGATTTCCTTGCCACGAATCTTGCGCGAGGAGTTGGCCAAGTCGGTGGTTTGGTTCTGCAGCGCCGCCAAGCCGATGCCCGACCCACCCCCAGTGACCTGGATTTTGGTGTCTGGATTCTTGGCCATGTACACCTCCGCCCATTTCTGGGCAAGAATGACCATGGTGTCAGAGCCTTTGACGGTAATTTTTCCCGCCACGGCCTCCGGCGCGAGCATGACCAGCCCCGCCGCCAATCCCAAGAAGATCCACAGATTTTTCATGTTTTTCATCCTATGTCAGTCTAACCGATGAATATGGCATCTGTGTTACATTCTGGTTAGAATTTCCAGGAGACATCCACCTGCAACCGACCGGCTTCCGAGCTGGCCCGCGCTCCCGGCGCGGCGTAACCGTTAATCAGGTCGCACAAAAAATAAGTAATGGCGATGGTGGTGGAATCAAACGGCGAATACTGCAGGCGCACGATGTGGCCGCGTACGTTGGTGCCGGAACCATAACCTACTGCACCGCCCGCAGGCGCCACGCCATAAAACCCGCCAAAATCCGAGTCCACCAATTCCTCGTAAAATGCATCTGCGCCCAGGTGCTTGTAACGGTAGCTCAGCTCCCACAACCCGCGTTTGCCCGCCTTGCCCAAGGTAAAACCAGCGCTCCATCCATAATTTTCATCGTGCACAGCCGGATTGTGCAAATAATCAGCCTCCACCCGGATGGGGAAAGGGTTGGGATACCGCCAGAACTTTTCGAGGGTATAGGTGGCCGCAAAATCTAGATAGAAGGGATTGTAATGGTGTACCAGCGCCCCGGCGGCCGTGCGGGTGTTGCCCCGGTTGGAGTTGAAGACCTGGCCGCTGGCCAGGTTTTGCACATCGCTGACGCCAAACCAGGAGGCGCCCAAGGAGGTTTGAAATTGAAGTGACCACATGGCCTCCCAGCGGGTTTGCACGCCCACCAGGTAGCTGTCATGACTGGAGCCGCCCAGTTCGTTCAGCACAAAGCCGCCGGCATTCAGAGCCAGGCTGTGAATGTCGTTGGGCCGGTGAATCAACTGCAGTGCCGCGCCTTCCGGCGTGTAATCCTTGTCAAATACCATGTCACTGGTCACAAAGGGGTTCTCCATCTTGCCGCCGGTCAGGGTCAGCGTCCACTGCCGGTTGTTGACCGCCGTCCATTTGCCATACGCCAAATCAAGGTAGATATACTTTTTACTGGCGTTGTTGTTGAAGGTGGTATTGCCGGAGATGGGGTCGCCCCCCGTGGCTCCCGCCTCACCTGAGGTCAAACGAAACCCGGCCTGCAAGTTGTCCCAGAAACCCGCCACTGCTCCGAAACGCAAACGATAGCGGAAACGATGCCGGTCCAGCGCCGTGGTGGCGGAACCTGGGATCTGATCATTCGGCACGTAAATGCCCTCATACCGCACCCGGGCATCGCCGTTCAGGTGCAATGAAGTCACCCACTCCGGCAAACCGCTCTTGACCGAGTATGCCCGGCGAAAATCCTTGTCGGCATCTTCCCGCAATTGCTCCGCTTCACGGGCGGTCAGGATGCCTTTCTCAATGAGTTTATCAATGAGGGCGTCTGCCGATTGCCCGTAGCCCCAGTTCCCCAGACTCAGGAAAGCTGTTAGCACCCCGAAACCGACCCAGTATTTTATGTAGTTTTTAGACATAAACAGATTCAAAAAGTCGCATTTTACGGACTGCTCATAAGGGATTTTTTCAGGAAAATAAACGATAGAATGGTGACATTATTGTTACAAGCGGTGCCGTTATGTCGCCAGAGTGCAATGTCCAGCCTTCGGGATCCGCGCCAGAATCATGGGCAATCCAAGCTCATTCCGCCCACGCCCCGCCGCCCGCCTGCCACAACGCCAAGACACATTTCTCCATGAAATAGAAGTCCCCGTGGCACCAGGGCACGTCCACCCATGCCAGCAAGGAGGTTGGGGGCACCTGCTCGATTACCGCCGCCGCCGCGAACAAAGAACGGGGGAAATTCATGGGGTTGGTGTAGTTCTCCCCGCCCACCAAACGATCCCCAAATGCCAGCCACCAGGCGTTGCGCTCCGCCCGAAAACTGGCCAGCCGCTGCACCGCCACCGGCCGGGCATGACGGGCGAGGGCGGCGCCAATTTCCGGCGCCAACGCGCAGTAACGCGACAATTTATTGTAGTGCAGGCTTTTGCTGGCCGAGCGGGTGGACTTTTCCAGGATTTTGGGATTCATGCGCTCCAAATCCACCCGCCACTGCAGCAGTTGTAATCCCCGGAAACGCGCCGCCTGTTCGGCTGCTTCATCCCCCATCATCCGCGCCAGACGAGCGTACCCCACCATACCCGCCAGATGGCCGTTAAGCTGCTCTGCTTCGTCCTGGGTATAATCGCTTTTTAATGGATCAAAGGTATAATTGCCCTTCAACAGGGGCACTGCCGCCTCCTGCACCTGGGGCCAATAGCGGCGCGCGCAGGCCGTATCCCCGCTGGCCCGGCACCAGGCCCAGAAACTATAAATGCCCAACAAACTTCGGGCTGTGGCCGGACCGGCGGCCCGGTAATGGGGAGGTACCGCATAGGCCTCCCGCTCCCGGCCCCGGCTCCAATCCGGCCCGCGCAGGGCAAAGGGCAGGACGCCAGCCTCCAACTGGGCACGGCCAAATTCACGCACGCGTGTCGCCGTATTGGTACTCAGGTAGGGCAAAGCCAGTGCCAACGCATAATACATCTCGTCAGGATGTCCAAACACCGTCTCGAATCCGCTGATGCCCACGGTGTGGTGCATGGGCCGCCACGGATAGCCCTCCAGGAAATCCACCACGTGCGCCTCCAGTTTGTGCCTGACGCGGTGAGCCTCCGCTTCATGGGCGGCGGGCATGCGCCATTCAGGTTGCTGGCGGACCATGCGCTCCCAGTCGGCTGCTTGCAGCTCCAGCCGCGGCAGTGTGAGAGTTTGGCCGTTGACCTCGACGATGTTCTGTGCCACGCCCGGCAGCACCAGCCACCATGCCACGCAACCAAGGCCCAGCAGCCATGCACCCTGCCATTTCATGGTATCGCCTCCCAACAGAGCACTTGTGAACCCACCGAGTAGTACACCCGCCCCCCGGCCACCGCGGCAATGGCCCGCGCGGGCCCATGCCATTCATTGACCAAGCCGTAAGGCTGCCCTGCGGCCCGCGCCTTCTCGTAGCCGCCTTGCTTTTCCCACCCGAAATTGCCGGCTCCATAAAACCCGCCGTAGGTGTCCCGCCTGCCGAAGCGACTGCGCACTTTGCCGGTAAGCAAATCCAGTTCACCTAGAAAGCCCTGATGATTGCTGAACAACCGGCCGGGCGCACAGGAGAGGGTTTGCGTCTCATCGCCAATGTAGTTAAATCCCATCCAAGGCATGTCTTTGGCACCCGGGGGACGCCCCGGCTCCTTGGCGGGATAACCGTGCCCCAGCAGCTCCACCCGGCCATTGTTCAAATTGATTTTGCCAAAGCAGGTGTAGGAACGCACCTCGCCGCCACCATCCCAGGTGCCGTACGCGGAACGTAATTGTGTGAACACCTCGCCCGTGAGGGGATTTACGCACGGCGGGGTCATGGGATTGTGCAGCCCGCCGGTATAGAGAATGGGCGCCACCCATGGCTCCTGGCCGTCCTCCACGCGCAAGGCATAAAAAACCTGCTCCTCGGGGTGCTTTCGCAGATGCTCGACGATGAATTCCTGCTCGCGTGCCACATCTTCGGGGGTGCCGGGGATGTAGCGCGGGTCCTTACCCGTGAATCCGGTGCGGCGAATCAGCATCTGCTCGTTTTCGCCCAGGATGGTGTGAAAATCCTTCACAGGGGTGGTGGTCACAAAGATCAAACCGCGAAACACCACAGGGAAATAGTCCCGCGCGGTCAGCCCGGCCAGCTTGCGCGAGCGCCAGACTGGGCGGCCGTCAGCCGCCTCCCAGCAATAAACATGCATATCCTCAGAAACCACCACCACCCGCCGGCCGTCCTCGGTCAGGCTGGGGCTGTTCAAAATGGGCGCGCCGGTGCGCTGTTTCCAAGCCAGTGTGCCATTGGCCGCGTTCACAGCGTAGAACCATCCGTCGCGCGCGCCACAAAACACCCTCCCCGCGTGCGCCAGCGGGGCGCTCCAAAAACCTTCCTCCGCTTCAAACGCCCAAAGCTGCCGGCCGGTGGCCGCCTCCAGCGCATACAACCGCCGATCCATGGAGGCCACGTAAACCCGGCCCTGATCCAACATGGGCGAGTGGCCGATGGGGCCGCCGGCCTGGAATTTCCAGCGTTCGGCACCCGTCGCGGCGTCCCAGGCGTAAAAACTTCCCGCGTAAGTGCCCATGAAGGCCAGACCACCTTCCACGATGACCTCCGCCCGCGGCCCGGTCAGTTCACGGTACAATTCCTTGCGCCAGGCCAGCCGCAGATTATTTGTGGGAAACTCCGCATAAAAACCATGGCGTTGCAGATTCCCATGCAACGTGGGCCATGTATCGGTTGGCGTGTCCGCACCCCACACCATGCCCGCCGCGGTCAACGTGGCCGCTGCCCACCTGAGAATTTTCACGTAGCCCAGCCTATGCTTGCTCCCCTCCAATTTACAAGTTTCGGTTGTTTGACGTTTCGGCCCGACTTGGCTTGGAGCTTGGCCCTTCTTGTTCCCGTCCAATGCTGGGGTGGAAAAATTGTGCTAATAAAGTGGCCGCCCGTTTGTCATACTCATAGCTGGCATACGCGTTAACGAGCTCATGCAGGACAGAACCACAGGCAGCCCGGCCGCCGGGGCGGGGAAGCAGTTACAGGCGTTGTTTGAGGCCAAGGAATCGGCCTTGCTCTTGTATGCGCAACGGCTCACCGGCAATGCCGCCGCCGCCGAAGACGTCGTCCAGGAAGCCTTTATGCGATTGCATCGCGAATATGCCCTGGTGCAACAGCCCGTCCCCTGGCTCTACCGGACGGTACACAACCTGGCGGTCAATCACGTGCGCGCCACCCAGAAACTGACCCCCTTGCAGCCAATCGAAGAGGACGACCCAGAATGGGATGTGGCCGATGACGCCCCCATGCCGGATGAGCAACTCGTCCGTCTGGAGGCCATTGGCCAGACACGGCTTTGTCTGGCCGCCCTGGACGCACGGCAACGCGAAGTACTGCGGCTGAAGTTCGAGGAAGGACTGTCCTACAAGGAAATCGGGGCCCGCTTGAATCTGAATGTGGGGCATGTGGGGTATTTGCTCCACCATGCCCTGAAAGACCTGGCGGCCGCCCTCAAACACACCGGTGTCTTATGAATCCTGTTCCCCCCTCCGACCCGCGCCAGGACATGGAGGCCCGCATCGTGGCCCTGCTGCTGGGCGAGGCCAGCCCCTTTGAAGAAGCGCAGTTGCTACAGGCGATCAGACGGGATCCTGAACTGGCAGCGTTCTACCGCGACATGCAAAAAACGGTGGGGCTGCTGCGCGAGGTGGCGCAACCCCATGCTCAAGGCATTAAGGAATCAACCGCCCCCGCCCCGGCTCCCAAGCTGTCCCCGGCCCGCCGCGCGGCGTTGCTGGCCGCCCTGGAAACCTCGCCAGGGGCTGCAACGCCACCGGCTGCCCAAGGTTCCGTGGCCAGCGTTCCCCCAAAGCCCGTGCCAGCAAGTTTGGGAAGGAGGGTCTGGCGGCGAATACAACAACCCATCGGGCCGGACATGCGTTGGGTCTGGAAACTAGCCGCGGCCGTGGTAGCGTTGGCCATGCTCGCCTCGCTCCTTATGCCCGCCTTAAGCCCGGCAAAGGCAAAGGCTGCACGGATCGCAGAACTCAACCGACAAAAAGTTACCGAATTGGAGCGAAGCCTGGCAGAAGCCGAGGCCCGGCACGCGGGAGAATCGCCTGCTCCCACCACGGCTTTTGCCGGCCAGGGGCCGGCCGGGAACAGCTTCGGCGTGGCAACTGGGCAGCCTGCCACGCCCGCCAAGCAAAACACGGCAAACGCCCGATTTGCCAACGAGGTTTATCTGCCCACAGCCAGCCTGGGCGACCAGGCCGTCGCGGATT
Organism: Verrucomicrobiia bacterium; assembly: GCA_026414565.1. Classification (NCBI taxonomy): domain Bacteria; kingdom Pseudomonadati; phylum Verrucomicrobiota; class Verrucomicrobiia; species Verrucomicrobiia bacterium. The sequence goes on along the minus strand of JAOAIT010000009.1, from coordinate 303,726 downwards.
TTTCGGATCGGCCGGTTAATGTGGATGGCGATCTGGGGGGGGGGCGTGCTGAGTCACGCGAGCGTCAAGACACCCTGTACTTCTATTTTGACGCCCAGGGAGCGTCTCGGGAGGCGGGGGGGGGTGGTGCAGGCGGCTTTTACGGGCGCGCTGAAGGCGGCCGCGCGCAGGCCCCGCAGGAGCAAAGGCTATCCACCCGTGATGCCAAAGACATCGCCTCGTTGGAGGTGCGCACTGGTTTGGCGGCCGCACCGGCCAATCGGCCAATCGCACCGCCGGCGGCCACCCCTGCCCCAGCACCGGCGGCGCAACCAGCTTCATCGGTCACAGCTCTGGGAGTGCCGGCGGGTACGGTAATTAATGGGCGCGCCGACGGTCTGGCAGAGGCGGGTGCCACGGTCAGATCCCTGGATAATTTGCAACGCTCCTACGCCCTGCCGGCGGGGGGAACGGCGGTTCTGCCGCAGCAGGACCTGGCCTTGCAAAACATTGATCCTGTCAAATCCCGGTCCGAGGCAGCCGAATCGTTTTGGAGAGACCAATTCAATGTCTCCACCGTTAATGCAGCAGAGCCTGCCAATCGCCTGGAGGACGCACAAAACCTGACCGGCGGCCAACTTCAGGTGAACGGGCTGCTGAAAGAAGCTTCCGCCGGTGAAACAAGGCGGAAGCGTTTGGCCGAGCAAGATGGCACTCGCGAACTGGAACGTTTGGCCCGGCGAGCGGATGAGGCCGCTCAGACGCCGGTCGCAAAGTCCCTTGCCGGCGGTCTGGCTGGACCGCCCCCCCAGCGCACCCCCATGGAAGCCGCCGACAAACGCGAGGAAAAAGCCGCCGAGGGCAAAAAAGAGCTGCTCCAAGAAAGTTTGGAGGTCGCCAAGATGCCCACTGCCGGAGACACTCCCCAGCTTGGAAGAATATTTGCCCCGCCTCCCTCCCCCGCGGTCCCGCCCGGCAAACCAGACGCTGAAGAAACCCTGGCCAAGGGCAAACCCGGGGCCTCCCTGCCTCCCCTGATTCATCAGTTGGAAGTGCAGACGGCCCCGAATAGCGGGGTTAATTTCAGCACCTTTTCACTCAACGTCAGTGATGTTTCGTTCAAGACTGCTGCGGCCAGCTTGCAGGCCGGCCAATGGCCCGATCCCCACTCCATCCGCGTTGAGGAATTCATCAATGCCTTCCATTACCGCGACCCCGCGCCCGCCCCCGGGGCCCGGCTGGCTTTCAACTGGGAAATGGCCCGCCATCCCTTTGCCCACCAGCGCGATTTACTGCGCTTTTCCATTCAAACCGCAGCCCTGGGCCGTCAGGCTGCCCAACCGCTGCACCTGGTGGTTCTGCTGGACAATTCCGGCTCCATGGGTCGCCCGGATCGCGTGGCCATCGTTGGCCAGGCTTTGCGGGTGCTGGCGGACAAATTGCAACCGCAGGACAAACTTAGTGTCGTGGCCTTCGCCCGCCGCCCCCAATTGTGCGTGGACGGCCAGCCGGGCCATCAGGCCAGAGAAGCCCTCCAGCGCGTGCTGCAACTCAATCCGGAAGGGGGCACGGATTTGGGCGCCGGTCTGGATCTGGCTTATCAGACTGCGCTCAAACATTTTCATGCCCGGGCCAATAATCGAGTGCTGTTGCTCACCGATGGTGCTGCCAACCTGGGCGATGTGGATCCTGAAGTGCTCAAACGCAAGGTGGTCAGCCATCGCCAGAAAGGTGTGGCGCTGGACTGCTTCGGCGTGGGCTGGGAGGGGCTGGACGATGACCTTTTGGAATTGCTCTCGCGGAATGGCGACGGGCGCTACGCACTCCTCAATGAGGTGGATCAGGCGGCCACCGAGTTTGCGGAAAAACTGGCCGGTGCCTTGAACGTGGCCGCCGCCGATGTCAAAACGCAGGTGGAGTTCAATCCCTACCGCGTCACGGCCTACCGCCAGATCGGCTACGCCCGGCATCAACTGACCAAAGAACAGTTCCGTGACAACACCGTGGACGCCGCCGAGCTGGCCGCGGCCGAGGCCGGTAACGCGATGTACGTCGTGCAGGTCAATCCCCAGGGGAGCGGACCGCTGGGGGTGGTGCGGGTGCGCTATCGCGTTCCGCAAACCGGCGAATATGAAGAGCGGGAATGGGTGCTGCCCTATCAACCGCAACCGCCGTCCCTCGAGCAGGCCTCGCCGGCAATGCGCCTGGCCGCCGCCGCTGCGTTGTTCGGTGAGTACCTGTCGCGCAACCCTTACGCCGGCGAGATTCAGCTCAAGCGCCTGGCCGCCCTGGCCGGCAGCACGGTGAAGGCGTTTGAACCCGACCCGCGCCCGCAACAGCTTCTCACCATGCTTCAGCAAGCCCTGCGACTGGAAGGGATGCAATGAACACATCCCCCGCCATGGCCTCCGACTTTGAATAAATTGAAATATTGAATTGTATGAAAGGGAATCTTCGCGGCTTCAACCTCGGCGCCATCCTTGCCCTTGTCGGCAGCACGTGGATGGCCTTCACCGCCACCCCCGTCGAAAGCCTCAAGTTTAGCGGCGAGGTGGATACCAACCAGGCCAGTTTCGTGTTGACCGGCCGACTCAAGGGGGGAGGCCCTGCGGAAAACGAGGCGCCCCTCATTTACTCTGCCACCTGGCAGGCCGCGCTGCAGTTTGAAAGGAGCAACATCCTCCAACATTTTGAACTGCGCGCCCGCGTGCTGCAGGGACAGTTCAAGGAATGGGTGCTGCGATGCCGCGGCGAGGGCAATATTGAACAGGTCACCGGCGCCGGCATCAAGGATTGGGCCTTGCGGCGGGATGCCCAGGGCCAGCTTTACCTCGTCATCCGTCCTGCCGATGCCCCGACCAACATCGCCTCACCGCGGGAGATCACCGCCAGCGTCACGGCCCGGCATGCTTTCGCCGCCCTCCCGGTGGAGTTCACGCCTCTGTTGCTGCAACCGCACGAGGCCGCCTTCGCCGAGGGCACGCTCGAAATCCAGCCCGATCCCGCCCTGGAACTTTCCTTGACCAATTTGTCCGGGCTTTTGCTGGTGCAAAAACCCGCTGCGGCGGGCGCCGGCACTCCCCCGGCTCTGGCGACCACCCAACCCTTGATGCTCCGTTGGACGGGGGGCGAGTACGCCCTGCGCCTCCGGGCCGCGGAGAAAGACGCAGAAGGGCGCCAAATCACCTTGAGCCAGTTTCAGCTCACCGGCCTCTTCAAGGACCAGCGGGCCTCCTTCACCCTGCAGGCCGAGGCCATCGTCCGCCATGCCGAAGGCGGTACTCTCCCCATCCTCGCCGGGGATGCGGCGCTCACCAGCTTCCCCACCAATGCCGAGGCGTATTTTGCCGAAGGCCGCTACTGGCTGCGTTTCCGACGTCCCGGGACTTATCCGCTAACGCTGACTTTTGATGCCCGCATCAGCACGCAAAACGAATGGAATGCGCTGGCGTTTGAGGTGGCACCCAGCGCCCTGCGGCCGGTCGTTCTCAAAGGGCTGCCTGCGGAAACCCTTTTCAATCTGGGCAGCGCCGCCCGGCCGGAGCGCCAGGGAGAGGATTACCTGACCTTCCTGCCTTCCAGCGGCCCCGTGCAATGGCTCTGGCGAACCGCCCGCAAGGAAGAGCGCGGCCGGCTCTTTTATGCCGTGGAAGGGCATGTGGGATTGAGCGTGGGGCCGGGCCTGCTGCGGCAAGTCTGCCTGCTGAACTACAAGGTCATGCAGGGCGAACTGAACCAGCTTGTGCT